>NZ_JAXVAE010000067.1:0-9152 GCF_037460745.1 Hallella sp.
AGCTCAGAGCCAAAGAGGCAAATGACACAAGTGAGGATTTACGCTCAGACGCGGTCGCTCGGCTCTGCCGCTTTCATCAGAAAGAACAACAAATTTCCCGAATTAACGAATTCATGTAATCGTATAACGATTACCAATTGGAACGAATTACGAAACGAAATTTGGAAAAATTCGAGAATTACCTCCCTTCGCTCGGTGGGGCTTCGCCGAGTCTCGGGAAATTACTTCCCTAAGGTCAGTGGGTCTACGACAAATCTCGTTGTTCTTTCTCCGCTGTCGCTACGAAGGTTTAGTTCGGAGGTAAAAAGAAAAGCCAAAACGGCAAAAATAATGTTGGATGGGTGTCTCTTTAGAAATTGCAGGATGCGAATGATTGCAACAAACTATATTGAAATCTACATCGTTCGTGGCAATGACGAAAAGATTGGGCGAAAATACGCGATTCTCACGACTCTAACGTAGATCATTGATAGCCAACAGGTTATAACAGAAAGAGGATATTTTGGGCGGCGAGAAGAACTATTCGCGCTGCGAAAGATGCCTAACCGAGGTACGAAACAGGGTCTTTTGAGCCTCGAGACGTGGCGTTTCGAGGTGCGGTTAGGCAGTTATCGCAAGACGAAAGACGGCTAATGGTGAACGCTCAACGCAGATTTGAAACGGTGAGTTAAGAAAAACGACCATTTCGTTGTCTCTTTCAACGAAAAATGCTGCACAACTTATGCACCAAAATATCAAACAGAGCATAAATTAGGATATGTAGGGAGTCATAACGATTATTACGGACCAACACGATCGCTCGTGGCCACCATTTGGTACAAAAAATCCCCGGCGTTGATGCGCCGGGGATTTTTTATGATTGTTATTCACTGCTTACCTGTGGGACCAAGTAAGCGTGAGAATTTACTTATTAACGATGACCTTCTTGGTGACAACCTTACCGCTTGCAGACTTGCCGCGAAGGATGTTGATACCCTTCTGCAAGGTGTTGACACGGCGACCGTCGATGGTGTAGATCTCGTCGAAGCGAACCTTCTCATCTGTGCCCACAGATGTGATACCTGTAGAAGTAGCGTGCTCGCTGTTCTTACCATAGTACCAAAGCTCCCAGTCAGAAGTTACCAACCAGTCAGCTGAGCGCAACTCGTTGTTAGCGAAACCGATCTGAAGAATACCAGTGTTGTTCACGTATGTGAAGAACTCCTTCTGGTAGCAGTTTGCGTCGAACACAACACGGGCGTTAGCGAGCGTGTTAGGCAAGTAGTAGTGCAAGCTGTCGGTATTTGTAGAGTCGATAGCCTCAACCCAGTTAGAACCTGTAGCAGAGAACTCATCCTTGTAATCGCGAGTAGCCCACATGTAAGGAGCGATAGTGTCCATGTTAGCGAAGAGCTTAACACGGCTCACGTTCTCGATAGTATCGTTGATGAACTGCTCCCAAGCCTTCTTAGGACCAATCTGACGGAAGAATGTCTTCACCTTCACCTGATAGGTACCCTCGGGCAGACCCTCGATGTTCTGGTAGACAGTAGACTTAGCGTTCCAAATCTCACCGCAGTTCTGGCTGATAGCAAATGTGTTGCCCGTACCCTCGGTGTTCATGGTCTTCCAACCATCCTTAGCGGCGAAGGTCGGGTTCTGGATCCATGCAGTGTAGTCAGCAGGAGCGGCGTCAGAGCCCTCGCGGACCCAGAGACCCTTGCGGGCGTCCTTCATCTCCTTCTGCTTAGCAGGAACGTCGAGGATAGCGATTGAACCGTTCTGGATAGCGGCGGTAACCTCAGCGATCAGGGCGTTAGCCTTAGCGATAGCATCGGCCATTGAACCATCCTGGCTCTCAGCCTTCAGTGAGTCGAGTGATGACTGAAGGGCCTTGTAAGCGTTGATAGAAGCGTCGATAGTGTCGCCCAGGGCTGCCATGTCGGCATAAGCCTTCAGCATAGCGTCAACGTCAGAAGCAGCAACAGCCTCATCGGCAGCGGCAACAGCCTTGTTCATCAGAGCCTTCTCGTTGGCGCTCATAGCGTCCTCGATAGACTTATACTCGTTGGCCTTGGCCTCAACAACAGGCGAAACGTTGGCAGCGTCGTTACCAAGATACTCCATGGTGAAGTCGCGGAACACCATCCAGCGGCTGCCGTTAGCAGTCGGATCCTTAGCCATGATACCAATACGCATTGAACCACCCTTCTCAGTTACGAGACCTACAACAGAGTTGTTGTAAACTTCGGCGTCAGCGTCCATCACAGTGTAGAAAGTAGCCATAGTGTTAGGAACAACCACGCCGTCCTCTACAGTCTCCCAGCTCTCCTGGTCGTCCTGTGCCTCAGTCCAGGTCCAATCAAAGATGTTGTGAACCATCTGCTTCTGGGCACCCATGTAGATCCATGCATAAACGTCCTTCTTACCCTCCTGGTAGTTCTTCCAAGACTCAGCGGCAGTACCGGGGCGCATCACAGCCTGAATGTTCAGCTTGTAAGCACCGGGCTGCAGACCTGTAATATCCTGATAGGTGTTGAAGTCGTGAGCCCACTCCTCGCAAAGACGAAGATCCTTGGTACCACCAGAACCGAAGGTAGCACCTTCCCAGCCTTCCTTCGACTGAGGCTGCTCCTTGTTGTTCTCCTTGGTCTCATCGTTGAACGTGGGGTTCGTAATGAGGTTTGTCACATCGTCGCCAGCAGCGTAGCTGGTCTTAATAGCATAGTCGAGAGCGTCGTTAACCTTCACGATCATGGCCTGGATCTCCTCGTTGCTACCCTCAAGGGCGTTGAAGAATTCCTGTGCCTCAGCAACAACCTCCATAAGCTTCTCAGAGTTAGACAACTGCCACTGGGCCTCGTCAGCCTTGTCGATAGCGGCCTCAAGCTTCTTCCAAAGCTTAACATTTTCCTTCAGCTCATCGAACTTAGCCTTAGCGGCTGTGTACTTGTCGGCTGAGGTTGCCTTATCGGTAGCCTCAACACCAGCGGTAGCGAGAGCCTTCACCTCTTCCATCAAAGAACCGGTGAACTTGGCCTCCTCATCCTCCTCGATAGCAGTAGCCTGCTTCAGGATATCATTGTTAACATACTGGAAGGTCTCCAGGCTCTTACCCAAGCTCTCGAGCTTGAACTCGCGGAATACTGTCCAGTAGTCAGACGTAGTGGTGTCAGACATCAAACCGATAGTTACATCGGTAGGCTCAGACAACACAATAGAAATCAGGTTGTGGCCATTGAGCACACCGTCCTTATCGTCGTCGTTAGTGAACCACTTGGCAGCCTGTTTACGGTTGTTGGCAGTGTCTGTAGGAACAGCAGCGATCTCGATGGTGTCGTTGTTCACGAAGAACTTACCATGCATGCCAGTACGAGTGAGGGCAACGCAGGTGAAACGATACACACCAGCAGGCAGCTGGTTGATAGTGGTCTTCAAGGTGTAACCCTTGTTGTTCCAGAACTCAGCCACACCGTCAGAAGATGTTCCAACGCTAACCTTCTCACCCTTCATGTTAGTAACAGTCCAACCCTCGGGATTGGTCTGGATAGGAGTAGCGTTAGCGATGTACTTAGCTGTCAGGTCCTGAGGTTTGGTGGGAGAAGCGATGTTCTCAATATCGTCTGACAGACGAGTAGCCTCAGCCAATACAGCCTCAGCAGTGGCGTTTTCATCAGCCAACAGGGCAGCACCAGCTGTCACGTCGATACCGGCGGCAGAAGCCTGCTCAACAAGAGCCAGCAACTTAGCCTTGGCGTCGGTAACGGCAACAGGCAGGAACACGAACTGGCAGTTCTCAGCAGAGTCGGCGTACACGCAGTCGTAGTAGAGACCCCATGTGATGCCGTTGCCCTTAGCCTTTGACTCATGACTGCGGTTCACACCCAGGTACTGACCATCGATGTGACCAAGCAGAGAGTCGGCGGCTGAAGACTCCTCGGTGAGCTGGTAGGCCTCAGTGTTAGGAATAGAGAAACGATAAACGTTGCCACCTACATCCTCGATGGCCCATTTAGCGTCCTTCTCAACCCAACCAGTACTCCAGTCGACGAAGCAACCCTTTACGCCCTGGCCCATAGAACCATCCTTAGGCTGACGCCAAGCGCTGTTCATCTTGTTGTTGGTGGCATAGTTGTAATGCTTCCAACCCTGGGCATTGTTCTTAATCTGATAGGTGCCATCCTCAAACTGCTCAATGCAAACCTGAGCGGCACTTGACAGGGGAGACACAACGACCTGGGTACCCCAAGCCTCACCTCCGCTGAAATAACGACCGGTTGCCACGTTCTGCATGTAAACCGTGTCGTTCAATGTGAGTGCCACTGGCTTGATTTTCACCGTCCAGTCGGCAGCCCATGCTGTCATTGCAGTAGTCATCAAGACCACCAGCATAGACAGAAAACGTAAACTTCGTTTCATAAGCTTTAGTTAAATAAAATAATTAAGTTGAATAATTAATTGAATTTGGTTTCCTATTAGTAGTATCGGCGGCTTATCGCAATGGTTTGCTTTGCCACCTTTTTATATATAAGCCTCTTTTACATCGGCTCATGGATTTCTCATTCCTTTGTCCCGTCATCACATCCTCCTTTCATTCTTTACAGTTGGGGAACCTTACATGGCCATCCGCTTGACATACTCCCTCACCTCCTGACGGGAGCGATAGAGCCTCGACTCCACAGCGCGATAACTCATGGAGAGCGTCTGCGCTATTTCCTCGTTGGTCTTGTCGGCATAGTGGCTGAGCAGATAGATCTGCCTGTTGGCAGGTGCCATACGGTCGAGCGCGGTCTGCTCGAGGGCATAGAGCTCCTTGATGAGCACATGCTCGTCGGAGCCGCGATTATCGAATGCATCGGCCGTGAGCGTCTCAGTGAAGTGGCGGCGAATGGCGGCCCTGCGACGCAGGTAGTCGGTGCGAAAATGATAGGCGATGGTAGCGGTCATTCCCTCAATGGTCTCGGGCACCAACAAATCGAGCGACATCAGACGAAGAAAGACATTCTGGGCAAGGTCCTCACAATCGGCCTCGCACAGGCAAGCCTGCCGGAAGATGGCAAGGACGCTGCCCCACATCTTGCGGTAAGTCTGGTCTATCAGTATTACCCGGTTTGTCATTTGGTTCATTGAGTAGAATATTTAGGTGCTTGTGGGGGTTAAAGGTCCCACATTGACGACAGTAGGTTCGTTGCAGGTGCAAATATAGAGAGAAAAAAAATGCTACCAAAACAAAAAGCAAAAAATGTTCCACTTTTTAACATTTGGGCCGCCTATTCCCACAAAAAAGGTCCCCGAGAGACCCTCTCGGAGACCTTTTTATGGTTAATTCCTATCTCACCGACGTTGGGGCGGCGAACGGAATGGTTGTTAAATAATAATTACTTCAGAACGATCTTCTTCGTGACGATGCGACCGTTGGCCGCCTTGCCGCGAACGATGTTCAGACCCTTCTGCAGGGCGTTGACGCGACGTCCGTCGACGGTGTAGATCTCGTTGAACTGGATGTTGCTGTCGTCACCAATCTCATCGATACCGGTGCTCTCAGCGTGGACGCTGTTCTTACCGTAGTAGTAGAGCTGCCAGTTAGACACCACGAACCAGTCTTGTACCTTGTGGGCGTTGTTGCGGAAGCCCAGACGGAGCACACCACTCTCGTTGACGTAGGTAAAGAAGCTCTGCACAGGATAGTAGTTCATCTGGAACTGATACTCAGCGGCCTGGCGGTCGTTAGCGAAGTGGTAAGTAACAGCCATCAGGGTGTCGGCAGAAGTGTCGAGCACTGAGTCGACCATGTTAGAGTAGCCACCTGTGGTCCAGCTGTACGAATCGGGATCGTACTTAGAGCACCAGTAGGTCGGTGTGATGGAATCGCTGTTGGCGTAGATGACGGCGCGCTTGCCATAATCCTCGATAGAGTCGCCGAGCAGATCCTTCCAAGCCTCATCGGCGCTGACCGGACGGAACAGGCTCTGCACACGCACCTCATAGGTACCCTCGGGCAGACCCTCGATAACCTGATAGACGTCGGCTGTGGCGTTCCAGATCTCCATGGTGTTGTACTGGACGCCAGGGTTGCCGTCGCCAGCCTTCTTGTTGACAGTCCAACCGTCCTGCTTACCGTAGGTCGGGTTCTGGATCCAAGCAGTGTACTTGGTAGGATCGTCGTCTGATCCGGGCTGGACCATGAGGGCCTTCATGGCGGCTCTCATCTCCACCTGCTTGGCGGGAACGTCGGCCGCAGCAATGGTACCGTCGTTGAGCATGGCCTTCACCTCGTTGAGGAGGTTGAGGGCAGAAGCCTTGGCCTCAGCGGTGGCCTTATCAGAGCCATCATACTGTGCCTGCAGCGAATCGTAAGTAGCGGTGAGCTCGGTGTAAGCCTTCATGGAAGCCTTGGCCTGATCCTCAGCGTTGGCAATGGCGGTAAACGCGTTCATCATGGCGTCACCATCGGTGCCAGCCGTAGCGGCCTGACCCTCAGCAACAGCCTTGTCGATGGCGGCCTTGTCGGCAGCGGCCATCTTTTGGCCTACGAAGTCGGTCTGAGCCTCCTTGATCTTATTGTCGAGCACAGGCTTGATATAGATAGGATCGTTGCCGAGGTACTCCAGGCGGAAGTCGCGGAAGATTACCCAGCTACCATCTGAGTGGTTCTCGATCTTGAAGCCGATAGGCATGCTGCCACCGTTCTCGGTAACCACGCCATACACCACGTTGCGATAGTTGTTGTCGTAAGCGGGATCCTGCTCGCCATCGACGCTACCATTCATGGCCACATACGACTCGTCCATCGTGTTAGGCACGTAGAGAGGATCGTCGCCACCCACGTTGACCCAATGGTTCTCGCGCGATACGGTGGTGATGCTCTCGGGGAAGGTGCAAGCGTAGATGCTCTTCACACGCTGCTGCGTGAGGCCCATGTAGATGTAAGCCTGTGTGAGCGAATCGCCATTGAGGTAAGCCTGATAAGCGGCTGACGAAGCGGCTGACGGGCGATAGAAGGCCTGGATAGAGAGGCGGTAAGCACCCTTCTTCAGACCATTGAGATCCTGATGGATGTCGCAATCCAGGTTGTAGACCTCAGCCAGACGGGTATCGGTAATCCAACCGGCACCAATGACGTCGGCGCCAATCCAACCCTTTTTGTTCTGGGGCTGTGTGTAAGTAGCCTCGGCGGTCTCATCGTTGAAAGTGGCGTTGATGATGAGATTCGTCACATCGTCGCCCACCTGGTATGACTTGAGCTTAGCCTGCTGTAAAGCGTCGGCAATCTTCTTGATCATAGCCTGCAACTCCTCAGTAGAAGCGGTGCGAGCACCATGCATCTCGAAGCCCTCGTCGGAAGCGTCGAGCAACTCCTGTTGGTCAGAGTATTCGTTGTAGAAAGCCTCACTGGCGCCCTCTGCAGCCTTATAGAGCTCGATATAGGCAGCCACATTGGCCTTCAGGTCGGCCAAGCCTGCCTTAGCCTTGAGGTAAGCGTCGTAAGAAGCCTGCTTGTCGGCAGCGTCGATACCCTCCTGGGCAGCGGCCTTGGCGGCCTCGTAAATGCTCTCGGTGTAACCGAACGACTCGTCCTCGTTATCGGCGATGGTTGCCTCGATCTCAGGCAGGAGCTGTGAGCTGAGGTAACGATAGCTCTCGATGCTATTGCCCAGGTAGGTCAGGGTGACATTGTCGAGACCCATCCAGTTGGTGATGGTAGAGTCGGAAGCCAAGCCAATCTGCAGGGTGTCGGTACCCGTAAGGCTCAGGGTGATGGTGTAAGCGCGAGGATTGGCACGTGTGAGCAGCACCTTCTCGTCGTTGGCATACACATACTGCTTCTGGTGAGTGGCGTTGTCATCGTCAAGCGAAGAAACGAAGGCGGCGATTCCCACCTTATAAATGCCCTCAGGAAGGTTCTTCACCGTCTGGTACATGCGGCCCTTGAAGTTAGACGACTTCCAGTTTTCATAGAAGTAGTTGTTGAAAGCGCCCTCGTTGTTGGCTGCGGTATCGGTCGACTTATTGGTAGCGGTTCCCTTATTGGGAGCGCCCGTAGTGGTCGTCCAACCCGTAACGCTATTGGCCTCGAAGTCGGCGTTCTTAACCATATGGGTCATGCTCATGGGATTCTCGGGAGTAACCACAGCCAGAACCTTAGCGTTCAGGGCGTCGATAGCCTCGTTGACCTCCTGCAGGGTAGCGTTGGCGTTGTTGAACACAGCACCCTCGGCGCTGACATCCAAGCCACGGCTCTCTGCATCTTCGAGCAAGGTCTTCATGCTCGTCTTGGCGGCATACACATCGTAAGCAGCCTTGGAGACGAAGCCCCACTGGCAGTTGGCTGCGCTCTCAGAGATGGGCACGTCGAAATAAACACCCTTCGTTACACCACCATTATTAGATGAGGCCCAGTTAGAAGCGTGATTCAACTGGACACCAAGGAACTGATCAGCATTGAAAGGATTCTTGTCTGCATCGACATCACTGGCTGTCTCGGACATCTGGATGGTGTAGACATCACCTGTTGCGCTGGCAATGGCCCATGTGTTGGCGTTGTCGCCACCATCAACAAAGCAAGCCTTGACTCCTGAGCCCACATTGCCGTCACCATAGGTGCGGAAGAGATACTTACCTGAGCGGGCGGCGTTCTTCAACTTAAAGACACCGTCCTCAGAGGTCTTGATGACGACCCACTTCTCTGACGACAAGGAAGCTACGGCAGCCTGTGTACCATAAGCCTCGCCACCAGCGATGAAACCTTGCTGGCCTACGTTCCAAACGTAAACTGTGTCGGCAGTTTTCGCAGAGCTCTCTGCAGGAACCATTGCGTGGAAAGCTGGTGTGGGAACAACCCAGTCAGCAGCAAACGCAGCGCCTGAACCCAGCATAGCCAGTGCGGATAATGCCAAAGTGCGGAAACTTTGTTTCATAAATTTAGTTTTTAAATATAACAATGATAGTTAAGTGATTACGCTTCACTGAGCTTGTCGCCATACGAGACGCTCACGCACCAATGGCAACGAATTCAAATTCAATTCGGATAGTTAGGTGTGGCAAAGATACACAAAAACTTGATAAACATCAAATAATTAAGGAGGAAAAAACAGAAATATCAAAAATAAGTGTAATTTGATTAGTACTGATGCGATAAAATCGCATAGTTATTAAAATTCATCAAATAAAGT
>NZ_JAXVAE010000068.1:0-34099 GCF_037460745.1 Hallella sp.
AAATATCAAATATATAACTATAGTTAAGCGATTAATATCGCATCACTAGTAATTTGAGTTTGTTAGAAATGATGTTTTCAACTCAGTCGTCAACATGATTCTCCTTTGTCTTTTGGGAGGCTTCATCAGATGCGCTGTGTTAAACCGATATTCCCCTTGTTCTCCTTAGCGCGTCAAATAGTTTTATCCATCTTTGATGATTAGTGCAAGCTGCTTTCTGCTTTCAGTTCGATGTTGTAGATTCTTGTTGTATCGCAAAGATAGGGCAAAATGGTTTAACATGCAAGGGCTTGGCTTGTTTTTTTCCTTATTTTTTTGATATGTGGCCTTTCGGCAATCTTCTTGGGGTTTGCTTGGCGGCGTACGGGGAAATGCTTACCTTTGCAATCGTTTTATTCTATCATGTAAGGTTAACTTAAATCGCTTAAAACGCATGAACTCAAAAGTGAAAGGTTTTGTGGCTGGCGTGCTGGCCGCTATCTTTTATGGCACCAATCCGTTGGGAGCCGTCTATTTGTACCAGGACGACATCAACTCAGCCTCGGTGTTGTTTTACCGCTATGGCTTGGCCGTGGTGTTCTTCGCCTTGTGGATGATGGTGAAGGGCGAGAGCTTTCGCATCAGTTGGGGCCACGCCATCCGCTTTGTCGTCTTAGGCGGCGTGTTCGCCTTGTCGTCGATAGCCCTCTTCCTCAGTTTCCACTATATGGATGTGGGCGTCGCCTCGACCATTCTCTTCAGTTATCCCATCATGACCGCGGTGCTCATGGTGGCGTTCTTCCATGAGCGCATCACCTTGACCACCACGCTCTCCATAGCCTTGGCCACCCTTGGCATAGCCATGCTCTATCGGGGCGACGGCGACGTGGCGCTCTCCTCGGTGGGCGTGGTGCTTGTGTTGCTGTCCTCGCTGCTCTACGCCGTTTACATCATCAGCGTAAACCAGTGGACCACCAGCTATTCGCCCTTGAAGTTCACCTTCTGGATTGTGCTGGGCGGACTGTTCTCCATTGTGGCCTTCTCGTTTGTGTCGGGCGAGCATTTGCAGATGCTCCACGGCACCCGCCAGTGGGCCTCGGCCGTCCAGTTGGCCTTGTTGCCCACTGTGCTGAGCCTCTATTTCATGACCGTGTCGATCAATAACATCGGCAGTACGCCGTCGGCCATCATGGGCGCCTTGGAACCCGTCACGGGCGTGTTTATCGGATGCATGGTGTTCTCTGAGACCTTCTCGTTGCGTCTCGCCATCGGCATTGTGCTCATCCTCTCGGCCGTTATCATCATCATCATGGCGCGAAGCGACAAGAAGCCTCAAGAAGCGGCGTCCAAGCGCCACCGCATCAGCTTTGTGCCGCCCCGCCTCCGCTTCCCGTTCCATAGGAAGCATGAGTGAGCGCCATAGCCCATGCGCGCGATTCGGCTCATGGGCGTATCGCCTCTCGGGATGTCCATAACCAGTTGTCCCCCTCCTCCACACAACATGTGGGAGAGGGGGACAACTGGTTTTGGGAGGCCATGTGGGCGCCGGCCATGCGTCTCGTCGGCCAGAACGCCTAACGGTTGCCTGGGGGTTAGCCAAACAGGCGGAAGGCAACGAAGACGATGGAGCCTATGACATTGATGCAGAGGCTGATGAGCGGAATAATCCAACGGTCGCGCATCACCTCGTTGGCCTCGTCCTGGTCGGCCAGACTGATGGGTTGGCGCATCATCTTGCGGAGCGAGAAGGTGACCCCCACAGCGCAGAACGATAGGCAAAGGCCCCAGATGAGCATGCCGCTATTGGAATCGTTGAGAAATGACGACAGGCCGCCCCAC
The DNA here is from genome assembly GCF_037460745.1 of Hallella sp. NCBI lineage: Bacteria > Pseudomonadati > Bacteroidota > Bacteroidia > Bacteroidales > Prevotellaceae > Hallella > Hallella sp. Next base: position 1,819 of record NZ_JAXVAE010000068.1, read on the forward strand.
AGACCCACACCAACCGCCACGGCCATGGAGGCCAGCGCCACCTTCTCCAACTTGGCGGCCAGTGGCGAGAGGCCGAGCACAACCTGTATGCGGGGCGACAGGTTCAGGTCGGGCGCTAACCGTCCGGCAAGCTTGATCTGCTGTTTGAAATACCATGTCGTTATGAAAAAAAAGGCCAAGAACAGAATGCCAATGACGCCCACAAGGTCGTCGTCGCTGAAGCAGCAGCAGATGAGGGCCACGGCAAGGCTGGCGCTCTTCAGCCGTTCTTTCCAGATGAACAAGGCATACTGTTGCAGGCAAGTGAACTCCTCGGTGTCGAGGTTGTTCTCGGGATGCTCGCCCTTCACGGCGTGGGTGAAGTACATGAGGATGACGTGTGCGGACAGTGCCGACGTGAAGTAAAAGCGGAAGGTGTGCTCGACGCCGGAGACGCAGATGTGCAAGACGCTGAAGGTGAGAAGAAGCACGCCCAACAGCACGTTGATGAGGGTGCTGGACCATGTGCGGCGCACGACGACAGGGCGTTCCTTGTTGCCCGTGGGAATGATGTTGCGGGTGCTTAAGATAAGAGGCTTCATGAATGGGAGGTAAGCGGCAGTGAGCGCGTGTGGCCCTCACCGCCGGATGATGATTAGTGTTGTGTTTGGGCCTCGGCGCTCTCCTCAAGATTGTCGCCCTGCCTACTGGCCGGCGGCGGTTGCGCCGTAAGGCGTCGGCCACGATCCACTGCAACTGGCCGTTGGTGGACCGAAACTCGTCGGCAGCCCATTTCTCCACCGCTTGCATCGTGGCGGAGTCGAGCCTGAGCACAAAACTTTTGGTTGCTTTAGCCATAGAACAAGAGAATTACATGTTGAGAGAGCCTGTGTTGACCACGGGTTGGGCGCTGTCGTCGCCGCAGAGCACCACCAAGAGGTTGGAGACCATCGACGCCTTCTTGTCGTCGTCGAGCTCCACCACCTGCTCGGATGAGAGGCGGTCGAGCGCCATCTTTACCATGCTGACGGCACCCTCCACGATCTTCTCGCGGGCAGCGATGATGGCGTCGGCCTGCTGGCGACGCAGCATCACGGCGGCAATCTCGGGAGCGTAGGCCAGGTAGTTGATGCGCGCCTCCACAATCTCGATGCCCGCCATGTTGAGACGCTCGTCGAGACGCTCCTCCAGTTGCTTGTTGATGATGTCGCCACCACCGCGCAGCGTCACCTCGTCGCTGCTCTCGTTGTTATCGTACGAATAGAGGCCGGCCACCTGGCGCAGGGCAGCGTCGCTCTGAATCTTCACGAAGTTCTCGAACGCGCTCATGATGCTGTTTACATCGGTGCCCACGGAAGCCGTGTTGCGAGCCATGGTCTGCGAGTCGATCTCAAACATGGCTTTGTAGGTGTCTTTCAGGCGCCACACCAGCACATGGCCAATCATCACGGGGTTGCCCTGCTTGTCGTTGACCTTGATGGGCTCGGCGTCGATGTTGCGCGAGCGAAGGGAGAGGCGCTTTGTGTTGATGAATGGGTTCATCCAATAGAAGCCCACGCTCTTGAACGTGCCCTTGTACTTGCCGAAGAACATCATGACACGTGCCTCGTTGGGCTCTTGCTGCACAAAACCTTTGGCGCAAAACAGAAGGCAGACGAGGAGGAGGGAACTGATGACGCAGGGCACGGAATTCTCGGCAATGATGCTCAAGATGAGCCATCCGCCTACGGCCAAAATCAGGGCGAGAATGATGAAGAGCGCTAAGAAACCATTCATGGTGTAGCCCTCGAAACTGCGCTCGCCGCTGGTCGCGGGCGAGGAAACGGCTTGTGTTGTTTTAGTTGTTTCCATATTGAAGTTTATTTGATGAGTCATTGGGTTCAGTATAATATCATTATGATATCGCAAAGATATGTAAAAACGAGATTCCCGTCAAGAGTTTGCCCTATTATTTAACACTTGTTATGACTGCATGGGGCGCTTGTTGGGGTGGGGCGGAGTGGAAGCATGGCGATGCGCGAGGTTATTTATTATTAAAAACGACATAGTTTCAATTGTTTTTATTACCTTTGCACACCGTAAGAATATATTCGATTAACAAGGACTTATGAACATTTTAGAGTTAAGTGAGCAGGAAATTGGCCGCCGCCAAAGCCTGCAGGAGCTGCGCAATATGGGCATCGACCCCTATCCCGCCGCCGAGTTTCCCGTGAATGCCACCAGTGAGGATATCAAGGCTAACTTCAAGGACGACGAGAAACGCGAAGTGACCATCGCCGGACGACTGATGACGAAGCGAATCATGGGTAAGGCCTCATTCGCTGAGCTCCAGGACGGCAAGGGCCGCATTCAGCTCTACATCTCACGCGACGACCTTTGCCCCGGTGAGGACAAGGACTTATATAATAAGGTATTCAAGAAGCTCATGGACATCGGCGACATCGTGGGTGTCAAGGGATACGCCTTCCGCACACAGATGGGAGAGATCTCTGTGCATGTGGAGGAGCTGACATTGCTGAGCAAGAGCCTGAAGCCGCTGCCCATCGTGAAGTATAAGGATGGTGTGGCTTACGACAAGTTTGACGACCCGGAGATGCGCGCCCGCCAGCGCTACGTGGACCTCGTGGTCAACGATGGCGTGAAGGAAACGTTCATCAAGCGAGCCACCGTGCTGCGCACCATGCGCGACTTCTTCGACAAGCATGGATATACCGAGGTGGAAACACCTATCCTGCAGAACATACCGGGTGGAGCATCGGCACGCCCGTTCATCACCCATTTCAATGCGCTCGACACCGATATGTACATGCGTATCGCTACCGAGCTCTATCTGAAGCGACTCATCGTGGGTGGCTTCGATGGCGTGTATGAGATCGGAAAGAACTTCCGTAACGAGGGAATGGACAAGTTCCACAACCCCGAGTTTACCTGCATGGAGCTATATGTGCCCTATAAGGACTACAACTGGATGATGAAGTTCACCGAGAAATTGCTCGAGACCATCTGCGTTGCCGTCAATGGAACAGACAAGGTGGAATACCAAGGCAAGACCATCAGCTACAAGGCTCCCTTCAAGCGTATACCTATCCTCGACGCCATCAAGGAGAAGACAGGCTACGACCTCAACGGACTGAGCGAGGAGGAAATTCGCGACATCGCCTTGAACAAACTCAAGATTGAGACCGTGGACGAGACTGCCGGCAAGGGTAAGCTCATCGACGAGATCTTCGGCGAGTATTGCGAGGGTACCTTCATTCAGCCGACCTTCATCATCGACTATCCTGTGGAGATGTCGCCGCTCACGAAGATGCACCGCTCAAAGCCCGGACTGACCGAACGCTTCGAGCTGATGGTCAACGGTAAGGAGCTGGCCAACGCCTACTCGGAGCTCAACGACCCCATCGACCAGGAACAGCGTTTCATCGACCAGATGAAGCTTGCCGACAAGGGCGACGATGAGGCCATGGTCATCGACCACGACTTCCTGCGCGCCCTGCAGTATGGCATGCCTCCAACAAGTGGCATCGGTATCGGTATCGACCGTCTCGTTATGCTCGTAACGGGTAAGGAGAACATCCAAGAGGTAATGCCCTTCCCCCAGTTGAAGCCCGAGGCCAAGATGCCGCAGAGCACTGTGAAGGAATGGGCCGAGCTCGGTGTGGAGGAAAACTGGGTTTACGTGTTGCGTAAGGCTGGATTCAACCTCATTTCCGACATCAAGGACCAGAAGGCGCAAGGCTTACAGCAGAAGTTGGGCGACATCAACAAGAAATACAAGTTGGGCTACGAGAAGCCTTCTGTCGAGGAGATCCAGAAATGGATCGACGGGGCTAAGGCCTGAGAATAAGCTTCGCGGGTGGCGACCGCCAAAGGGAACCACCGTTGTGTAATCAGACAATCCTCCCATGAAAGTGGGAGGAATGCTTAGGGACTTAGAGCTTATGTACAACGTAGGAAAGATTGCCATCATTGGAGGCGGGTCGTGGGCCACGGCCATTGCAAAGATTGTTGTGGGTCACACGCACCACATAGGGTGGTACATGCGGCGCGACGACCGTATCGAAGACTTTAAGAGGTTGGGACACAACCCTGCCTACCTGAGGTCGGCTCGGTTCAATGTCGACGAGATATTCTTCTCGTCAGACATCAACAGAATCGTCAAGGAGTACGACACGCTCGTCTTTGTAACTCCCTCTCCCTATCTCAAGAATCATCTTCGGAAGCTGAAGACCAATATCCGTGACAAGTTTGTTGTTACGGCCATCAAGGGTATTGTGCCCGACGAGAACCTGGTGTGCTCCGAGTATTTTCATCAGGTCTACGATGTGCCGTTGGAGAACTTGGCGTGCATTGGCGGTCCGTCGCATGCCGAGGAGGTGGCGCTCGAACGACTGAGCTACCTCACCGTGGGATGCAAGGACGTGGACAAGGCTGCCGCTTTCACCGAGGTGCTCGCGTCGGAGTTTATCAAGACCAAGACGTCGAGCGATGTCATTGGCATTGAGTACTCGTCGGTGCTCAAGAACGTATATGCCATTGCAGCCGGCATCTGCAACGGATTGAAGTATGGCGACAACTTTCAGGCGGTGCTCATCAGCAACGCTGTGCAGGAGATGAACCGATTCTTGACAGCCGTACATCCCATCCAACGTTCCATCTACGACAGTGTTTATCTGGGCGACCTCTTGGTGACCGGATATTCAAACTTCTCGCGCAACAGGACCTTTGGAACGATGATCGGTAAGGGATACTCCGTGAAGACGGCGCAGATCGAGATGGAGATGATTGCCGAGGGCTACTTCGGAACGAAGTGTATGAAAGAGATCAACCGACACATGCACGTCAACATGCCCATCCTCGATGCCATGTACAACATCCTTTACGAAGGCATCAATCCCCAAATAGAAATAAAGTTATTAACAGATAGTTTCAGATAACAATGGAAAACATCCAATTAGACATTAGAAAAGCCACCCAGTTCCTGAATGCAGGTGTAGTGGAAGGCTATGAGAGCAAAGTGAAAGAGGCCCAAAAGGCATTGGAAAACGCTACTTGCCCAGGCAACGATTTCCTGGGATGGCTTCATCTGCCCTCAGAGATAACAGAGGAGTTCCTCAACAGTGTGCAGGCTGTGGCCAACACGTTGCGTGAGAAGTGCGAAGTGGTAGTGGTCGCTGGTATCGGCGGTTCTTATCTTGGCGCACGCGCCGTCATCGAGGCTTTGGGCAACAGTTTCGCTTGGCTCGTTGGCGATAAGAAGAACCCGGTTATCCTGTTCGCCGGAAACAATATTGGCGAAGATTACCTGGCTGAACTCACCGCCTATCTGAAGGGTAAGAAGTTTGGCGTGATCAACATCTCTAAATCGGGCACAACCACCGAGACCGCCCTCACGTTCCGCCTGCTGAAGAAACAGTGTGAGGAGCAGATGGGCAAAGAGGCCGCCAAGGATGTCATCGTTGCCATCACCGACGCACACAAGGGAGCCGCTCGCGCCGCTGCCGATAAGGAAGGCTACAAGACATTTGTCATTCCCGACAATGTGGGTGGTCGTTTCTCAGTTCTTACTCCGGTGGGTCTGCTTCCCATCGCTGTGGCAGGCTTCGACATCAAGGCTTTGGTGAGCGGTGCTCAGGACATGGAGAAGGCTACGGCTTCCGACGTGGCTTACGCCGACAACATCAGCGCCCAGTATGCCGCTGTTCGCCAGGCTCTTTACACGCAGGCCGGCAAGAAGATCGAGATCATTGCCAACTACCAGCCGAAACTCCACTTCATCGCTGAGTGGTGGAAGCAGCTTTACGGAGAGAGCGAGGGCAAGGACCATAAGGGCATCTTCCCCGCAGCTTGCGACTTCACCACAGACCTGCACTCTATGGGCCAGTGGATTCAGGATGGCGAGCGTACCATCTTCGAGACTGTTATCTCGATTGAGGAGCCCAACAACAAGGTGCTCTTCCCCCACGACGACGAGAACCTCGACGGCCTGAACTTCCTGGAGGGCAAGCGTGTTGACGAGGTGAACAAGATGGCTGAACTGGGTACGAAGCTGGCTCACGTGGATGGTGGCGTTCCCAACATCCGCATCAGCATGCCCAAGCTCAACGAGTATTACATTGGTCAGCTCATCTATTTCTTCGAGAAGGCTTGTGGCATCAGCGGTCTGTTGGAGGAGGTCAATCCGTTCAACCAGCCGGGTGTTGAGGCTTATAAGAAGAATATGTTCGCGCTGCTCAACAAGCCTGGTTATGAGGCCGACAGCAAGGCTATCCAAGAGCGTCTTGCCAAGGAGAAGTAATTGGCATAGCGTGAACCTTTTGACGTCTTGTGTGGGATGGGACATTGAACGTTAACAATCGCCCCTCCCCCTTAAGACAGGACAAAATGCGAAGAGCCATTCCTCATCCTTTGGGTAGGAATGGCTCTTCTTTAACCCCCAATCGGTCATTGTTTTTTCAATTTGATTGGCTTTGTCTCAAGTAGGTTCTGCTGGCTTCGTGGAAGGCGTAGCGCAACAAGGCGATATGCTGACTTCAAATACGAGGCGGAAAGAAGGGCCGGTTGGAGTAGGAAAGGAGAACAATTCACAGGTTATATCACATGATTCGGTCTGACGACCGTTTTGGGTTAGACGGTTGGTTTGCAGGTTGCTGGCCAACGATGACGCATTCAACAATGATACAAGAAGCAATAAACAAGTATTTGAGCAACGGAAACCTTAGCGTTCAGCGTGGTGAACGGCCGTTTAAGGTGGTGCTTTTCGATATGGATGGCGTTCTTTACGACTCCATGCCTCATCATGCCATTGCGTGGCAGAAGGCCATGGCGCAGTTTGGCTTGGTGATGACCGCTGCCGACGCTTACGCCACGGAAGGTGCTCGTGGCATCGATACCATTCGCGTGTTTGTCAAGCAACAGAAGGGTGAAGACATCTCCGAGGAGGAAGCCCAACGCATTTACGATGTGAAGACAGCCCTCTTTCATGAGATGGGCGAGGCCAAAATCTTCGATGGTGTGTATTCGCTAATGCAGCAGATCAAGCGTTGCGGCCTGCAGGTTGGTGTGGTGACGGGCTCTGGTCAGCGCCCCCTTATCCAGCGGTTGCTCGCGGATTTCGGTGAGTTTGTGGATGAGAAACACATCGTGACGGCTTACGATGTGGAGCGTGGCAAGCCCAATCCCGACCCTTATCTGATGGGATTGAAGAAGGCCGGAAACCTTAAGCCGTACCAAGGCATTGTGGTAGAGAACGCTCCTTTGGGCGTTCGCGCTGGCGTGGCTGCCGGATGCTTCACGGTAGCTGTGAACAGTGGTCCGCTGCCTGATGAGGCGTTGACAAACGAAGGGGCACATCTGCTCTTCCCATGCATTGCCCAACTGAGCGAGCAGTGGGCTGACTTTGGATTGTAGAGCTCCCAAAAGTCGATAGGAAACACAAGGTGTCGGACAAGCAAAATGCCCAAATCGTTATGCGAATAGAGCGTTCTGTTTGCCCGACACCTTTCGTTTCTACCCGTTGCACATTTCCAATCCCGGTTTCGTTTCTCCATTTTCCCGTCTTTGTTTTCTCCTGTTCCCATCCTTGTTTCATCTTTTTTCCATCTTTATCTTCCCTTGTTCCCATCTCCGATTCGTCTTTTTCGCAATTCCATATCGGCCGTCTTCTGACTATCTTTCGCCCTTGACATAGCTTTTCCCTCGCCGAACGCTTTCTCTTGTTTCCCGATTTTTGCCCACCAATTGTTTCGATGGGTCACAGCATAAGTGCCTAACTGTTATTGTTTTCCGTTTCCACGTTCCCGTCTGTTCACCGTTTGGGGATTAAGATTAAATAACATAAAAGATGATAATGGACGGGAGAGAGACCATGCGAAAGCATTACTTTTGCAGTAATGAAGCGAGTAATTTGTTTGATATTGCTATTCTTGCCTTCGCTGTTGGCATTTTCGCAAGAGTCGACACGGGTTTATCCCGTGCCCGATAGACCCGTGCGCAAGTTTGTTGTGGCCGACATGGAGACCCGTGTTCCAATTCGCAAGGCCGTTGTCTCCACCAAGGATGGTTATCGCGACAGTACCAATTATCGGGGCGTTGTGCACATTCCCACCGATTTCGATACGCTAAAGGTTTATAAGGCGGGCTACCTAACCGCTAAGCTGACGATGAAAGAGGTGGCCGATACCACCTACCTCATTCCGAGCGGCAGTTCACTTCGTGAGGTCGTGGTGTGGGGAAAGGATGGTTCTCAAAGCATCAACGAGAAAATGGCTGACGGCTTTGCGCGAGCCATTCAGCAAGGCGCGGCCGAGGCTCCCAGTGGTGTGGCCAGCTTCGATTTTGCCAATATGCTCGATAAAAGGGGCCGACGCGACCGCAAGCACTTGAAGAAGGTGCGCGCAGCGTTTAAGAAGATGGATCAGCTCGACGACGACCCTGTGGTGAATGCTTATCTGAAAGGACAAGAAGCCAACCGCTTGCATCAGGAACAACAGCAAGCCCTGGACGAGCGAATTGCGCTGTTGCGGAAGAAAAGAGAGGAAAAACTGAGGCAGGCGGCGGCCGAAACGCAACGCCTGACGCAGCAAGATAGTTTGGCAACAAGTGGCGATAGCCTGCCCATCGCCACCGATTCGCTTCACGTTAAGTCCGACTCCCTTGTTGCCAAGAAAACGAATGGCCTGCGCGAACAGACCACAAACACCCGTCGTGAGCTGCAACTCGACATGCAAGGCGCCGCCAACCTCCAATCGACAACTGCCGAAAAGGAGCATGCGGAGCGCCAACAGCAAGAGGCGGTAACGAAAAAGAACAAGTCGTGCCTGTCGCAACCTGCTCGAAACAAACACTAACAAGAATTGAAATCTAATGACGGATTTGGGAGAAAAGATGCCGAAGGGCGCTCCGTAGTTGGATTAGAGATAAAAAAGGTCGAGACGTTTGGGTTATCCTATTGGAAACCAAAACGTCTCGACCTTATTATATAGATAGGGGTTAAACCGTGATTTCGCCTGAACCGTAGCAACGGTGGTGCTCCGCATCGTATATCACGCAGAACTGGCCAGGTGCCACACCGTGTATCTTATCGTCCGACAAGATGCGGTAACGGCCACCCTCCTCAGTCACCACGGTGGCTCCATGATGCTCGGGAGTGTGCCGAATCTTAAACGTAACACGTTTGGGCAGTTCGCTGATTCCCTCTGTCAGGAAGTCGAAACCGTGGATCACAAACTCCTGCTTATATGCGTCTTGGGGGTCGTATCCGTGGCTAACATACAACACATTGCGCTCCACATCTTTCTTGATAACAAACCACGGACCGCCTCCGAGACCCAGTCCCTTGCGTTGCCCGATGGTGTGGAACCACAGTCCTTTGTGTTCGCCGATTTTCTTTCCCGTCTCCAGTTCGATCACTTCGCCTGGGTTCTCACCGAGGTATCGCCTCACATACTCGTTGTAATCGATGTTGCCAAGGAAGCAGATGCCTTGCGAATCTTTGCGCCTTGCGCTGACAAGATGCTCGCGTTCGGCAATCTCACGGACCTCATGTTTCAGGTAATGGCCGATGGGGAAGATGGCCTTCTTGAGTTGCCACTGCTGTATCTGCGCCAAGAAATCGGTTTGGTCTTTCACGGGGTCGGGGCTTGTGGTAAGCCATTTCCGTCCGTCGATCCATTCCGTCTGTGCGTAATGGCCTGTGGCGATGAGGTCGTAGTTGTGCCCGGCCTTCTCGTCGAATGCGCCAAACTTGATGAGGCGGTTGCACATCACGTCAGGGTTGGGCGTAAAGCCCGCCTTCACTTTGTCCATGGTGTAGCGCGTCACTTGGTTCCAGTATTCCTTGTGGCAGTCGACTACCTGCAACTTACAACCATACTTGGTTGCCACGGCGGTGGCCATTTCGAGGTCTTCCTCCGAGCTGCAGTCCCATTCCTCCTTCTCCTCAGGTCCAATCTTGATGTAGAAGCAGTCGGGATGGAGGCCGAGCCTTGTCAGCTCGTACACCACCACGCTGCTGTCCACCCCTCCTGAGAGGAGCACGGCTATGCGCTTGTCCTTTATCTCGTCTATGTTCATTTGCCGTTGGTTGTTGCGGGGTGTTACCCCTGTGGTTTACAGTTTCTTGAGGTCCACCATGTCGTTATGGCGTCTGTGGCGCTCCTCCACGAGCTTCAGCAGCTTCATCTTACGCTTCGGCTGAATCAGTCGGCGCATGAAGATGTTAGGGATGGCCACACCCAGTGCGATGAAGAGGATAACGAGCGAAGCCTTGATGGCCCAGTTGAAGGCCACGGTGAGCTCGCCGATCACGCCGTCCATCTGTATGAATCCGAAGAGTGCGCGATACATCATCACACCCGGAATCATGGGGATGACCGCTGGTATGGCGATGACCTGATGGGGCACATGGTGCCAATGCTGCGACTGTGTGGCGATAAGACTTGCCACGCATGATCCCACAAACGAGCCGATGATGATGCCTTGGTCGAGACCGATGTTGCCATTCGACGGACCGAGGTTCACAAAGTTGCGTATGCAGACAGCTATGATGCCCATGATGGCCAGCACCGGCATGATGCGTTTCGGTGCGTTGAAGATGGTAGCGAATCCCATGGCTGAGACGGCTGCTGCGATAGCGTAGTTTACAAAGGTGTTGTGCGGTGTCATGCTGAGGTCCTTCACAAAGTTGTCGATGCCACAGATCTGTATGGCAAACACGATGCCGAACGACATGGCAATGATCATCATCAGCGTGATGAGGGCTCGGGTGATGCCCACTTGCACATAGTTGCCCACCATGTCGGTCACAAAGTTGATGAGCGGCACGCCCGGCACGATAAACAGTGTGCAGGCCATGAGCGGATGGAAAGGCGTGTCGGAATGCATGAAGTCGGGGACCTGGCTGGCCACCGTTGGGTTGGTCGACAGGAATGTGGTGAGCCAGGCCAGCAGGGTGGCGAAGAACGCGCTAATGGCGATGCCCACATATCCGTTCCAATGGAGTTTGCTCAAGAACATTTTCAGGCGGAAGCCCAGGATGGCAGCGAACGACGCATAGAAGAAGGCGGGCCAGTCGCAACCAAACTGCACACAGAATCCGCCGCACGCAAAGCCTGCTGCAATGGCAATCATCCAAGGCGTGTAGTTCTTCTTGGCATTTTTGAACGCCGTGAGCTCCGCCTCGTATCTGTCGAGGCTCCAGTCTTCCCTGATGGCTGTCCACAGCACCTTGCTCACCTTCGAGATGATGGTGAAATCCACGCAGTGGCTGTCGATGCGCTGGTATTTGGAGAAGGAGTGGGTCTCATCGCTGAGGTTCACCATCACGATGTTGAAGTTGAGGTAAATGTGAATGTACTCGTGCGGCAAACCCAGATACGCCTCACAACGGTGTAGGTTGCGCATGATGCGTGCACAGTCGGCGTTGCTGGCCATCAGCAGGCATACTGTGCGCAACAGTAGGTCGAGCTTGCGGCGTAGCGTTTGCACGTCGGTGCTTTGTTCGCTCTTGATTTCTTGTTCTTCGACGATGGCTTCTTCTTGTTTCATTTGTTCTTCAAACGATAATTCTTGAATCTCTTTCTTCATGTAAGAATGTTAGGTGAATGAAAGGGTTATGTATTGTGGCGCTGCTTACGATAGGAAGAGCAGCACCATGATTTGTATCGATATGATACGCAGGAACATGGCGAAGGGATAAACGGTGGCGTATCCCACGGCAGGCGAGTCGCTGTCGGTAAGCGTGTTCGAGAAAGCCAGGGCCGGCGGGTTGGTGTTGCCACCCGAGAGCACACCCATCAGTGTGTAGTAGTTGAGGTGGAAGAACTTGCGGCCGATGATGCCACCCAAGATGATGGGCACCATGGTGATGATGATGCCATACGCAAACCATGAGAGACCTTGTGTGTCGAACAGGCTGCTGTTAACGCTTTGTCCGGCTCCCAGACCCACGCAAGCCAAGAACATGGTGATGCCGATTTCGCGGAGCATCATGTTGGCCGAGATGGTGTTGTAGGTAACGAGGTGGTAACGCGGGCCGAAGTAGCCCATGAGGATGGCCACGATAAACGGACCGCCGGCCAGTCCGAGTCTGACGGGCTCAGGAATGCCCGGAATGAGCAGGGGAATGTTTGCCACAACACAACCCAGTGCAATGCCCAGGAAGATGGGAATGAGGTTCGGGTGGTTGAGGCGCTTGAGCGAGTTGCCCAGCATCTTGCTCACCTTGCCGATGGCCAGTTCTGAGCCCACCACGGTGAGGCGGTCGCCAAGTTGGAGGATCAGGCTGGGGTGTGCCACGAGGTCCACGCCCGAACGGTTCACGCGCGTCACGGTAGCGTCGAAGTTGTCGCCGAGGTTGAGCTGGCTCAGGGTCTTGCCGTTCACCTCGGGCTTGGTGACAAGCACGCGGCGGCTGATGTATTCCTTCTCATACGGAGCCCAGTCAACCTCAACTGGTGTGCCCACGAGCGCTGTGATGGCGTCGATGTCCTTAGGTGCTGCCACGATGAGCAGCTTGTCGTGCATGTGGAGTGTTGTGGCGCCGTTGACGAGCTTGTTGTGCTTCTCGTCGCCATCCATGATGATGCGCGACACCACGAAGCGGCGCTCAGCGATGTGGCGCAGCTCCTTCACCGTCTGTCCGTCGATGCGGGGATTGGTCACCTCCAGCGTGACGCTTCTCACGGTGAGCTGCTCCAGCTGTCCGAGTCCGCGCTCAGCCTGTTGCTCCTCGTCGGTAGGCTTAATGCGCAGCAGGTAGCGCAGCAGGATGAAAGCCAGGATGGTGCCAATGACACCCATGGGGTAGGCCACGGCGTAACCCATGGCAATGTCGGGTGCGTCTACGCCGGTCATGCTGAAGTATGTTTGCTGAGCGGCTCCCAGTCCGGGTGTGTTGGTTACGGCACCCGAGAGGATGCCTACGAGGGCGGTGAAGGGCGTGTTGGTGGTGAAATGAATGGCCACCACGGTCAGCAGGCTCAGGCAGATCGTGATGAGCACGAGTATGTTGAGCGCCAGTCCTCCTTTCTTAAATGATGAGAAGAAACTGGGACCCACCGACAAACCGATGGAATAAACGAAGAGTACGAGGCCGAACTCGCGGAGGAAGTGGAGCAGTTGCTCATTGAGGCTCAGGCTGAAATAGCCGAATACCACACCGATGAGCAGCACCCAAGTGAGCCCGATTGATACGTTGCGCACCTTCAGTTTGCCGAGAGTCAAGCCCAGCGTGATGACAAGTGCCAAGATAAAGATGGAGTGGGAAACTCCGCCGGCCCAGTATTGGTCCGATCCAAAAAATAATTTGTTAAGCAATTCCATGGATGTCGAAAAACTTAATAGATGAATTTTGTGAGTGCAAAGTTACGAAGTTTTTCCGAACCGACCAACGGAAACACCTTTCATTCAGCGAGTAAGTGGTAAAAGGTGGGCCATGGCTCTCGCCGTTTGGGTTGGCGGGGGCCATGGCCGTCAAAATGGATTACAGTTTGATGAAGATGCGCCGCTTCCACAGGGGGTAGCCCATGAGGGTCATGAGGGCCACGAAAGTGAGGCTATAGGCCACGCTGGCCCACGCTGCGCTGGGTATGGCGCTATGCAGCAGGTTGTAGTAGGCGTCGCTCACACCGATGGCCGAGAGAACGATGGCCACCACCTCCGATCCCACGTAGAGAAAGAGAGGATTGGTGCCGAAGATGAGGGTCAGTTTGCCCAAGCCTTTCGCCACCATCCACTTGCGTGCCATGGGGTACACGTCGATGAGCGCTATGAGCGCCGTTTGCAGCAGGGCGGCCAGCGCGCAGGTCATGAGAATGTAGGTGGGGCTCCACACTCGCTTGTTGAGGCTGATGAAGCCACACAGCAAGGTGGCCAGCACCAGGAGCAGTCCGCCACCATCGCCAAACACGCGCAGGGCCACGCGGGCGGTGTCGGGGCGCCGTTTGCCGAAGGCCAGCGATGCCATCAGGAACCCGATGAGCGTGTTGCAGGCCGCGGCCAGCGTTGAACTAAGGCCCTCGGGGTCGACGGGCGACTTGTGGTAGAGGTGGTCGCTGCCGAGAATTGTTTGGTCGAACTGGGCCAAGAAGTTGGTCGACGCGTCGTAGTTGAAGCCGCCATAGGCCAGCAACATGAAGGCGTGGTAGATGATGATGATGGCGATAAGCGCCGACAGGCCGCCCGTCATGGCACGCTTGGTGCCGCTGGCGCGCGCCACTGTGGCGAAGATGAGCACCGCGAAGGAGGTGAAGCCATAGCAGAGGCCGATGCGTTGCATCACACCCATCACGCGCAGGTGGGCCAGGTCGAATGGGTTGCCGGCGCAGAGCATGTGGAACCAGTTGAGGCCCAGGCCAATGGCGAAGAGCAGCACGGTGCGCTTCACAATCTTCCTGACGAGAGGCGCCGACCATTCAAACTGATACTTTTTCAGGCTGAGATAAGAGGCCACGCCCATGATGAAGAGGAAGAAGGGAAACACCAAGTCGGCCAGCGTCATGCCGTTCCACTTGGCGTGTTTCAGCATGGGGAAGATGTCGTCGCCCGCTCCGTTGTTCACGAAGATCATCAGCATCACGGTGAGTCCTCTGAGCACGTCGAGGCTCATCAGTCGTTGGTTCTTTCCTGTGGCCGTGGGAGGTGTGGTGTGGGTGGGTTGTGTGTGGGGTGTTGCGTTTGGTTCGTTCATGGGCTTTATCGGTTAAGAAAACTGATTACTTCTTTCGCCACGTCGACCGGTTGGCCTTCGGGCTGGGGCGAGTAGGGGTTGTGCTGCAGGGTCCACGGCTCCTCAATGGCGTACCAATCGATGTGCACGTCCTGCTCCAAGGCCAGGCTGAAGAGCTCATCGGTGGTCATGCCCTTGTATTTGCCCGACCCCAGTTTCTCGATGTCGGGCTTCGACTTGGCCTCCATCTGCTTCGTGAGCTCACGGAAATAGGTGCTCCACCGCAGGTAATAGAAGTCCTTGAGCAGTCCTTGCCATTCCTTGTGGGCATAGTCGCGCAGTCCGCCTTCGTCGGCGCAGGTGCGGTTGCCCCATGTGGTAATCTGTACGCGGGCGTTCCATTCATATAGGTCTTTCTCCTGGGGCGTGGTGCCGAGGCTGCGGGCCTGTGTGGTCCAGCGTCCCAGGCGAAACTCGCTGCGTGTGCCCAGCAACTTGTCTTGCAACAGCAGCATCTTCAGGAAGCGCTCGCTGTTGGTGGCAAACGCCTTGCGGCGGAACGACTTGTAGCTGGCCATGGTTTGCTCATACTGCACACGGGCCTGGTCGGCCATGGCCTGCCTTACAATGTCGACGAGGTCGTATTCGTAGTTGTTGTTGCCACGATACTTGTCGGCCACACTGGCAAAGAGCGTGGCGGCGCGCAATATGTCGTCGGGGTCGTAATAGTTCGACATCTTCGACCAGCTCGATGCTTGGAAATTGTTGGCCGATGGCCGTCCGCAGAAAATGCTCTCGTGAGGCCCCTGCTGGTTGTTGCCCATAGGACAGTTGTAGATGGTGGCGCCCAGCAGTTGCCAGGCCTCTTGGAGCGTGGGGTCGTCGGTGCCGTAGCGGGCGCGCACGTAGCCCTTGAGCCACTCCTCCTTGCCAAACTTCGTGGGGCGCCAGGGCAGCTCGCTCATCAGTTCGAACATCACAGGGTTGTTTTCTGAGCCTTCCATGGTGAAGCCGATGCCCTTGAGGTGCGCGGCCTTGGGGTTGGTTTGGGTTTGGTAGAAATTGTTGAGCAGTTGGTCCATGCGGCCGTGCAGTCCCACGTTTCCTCCAAAGTTTTCGAGCATGCAGAAGAGCCACTGGTGCTGTCCGTAGCCCTTGTCGTTCTGGAAGATGGATGCGATGCCCCACTTCGGGCGGCACTCGGCGAAGAGGTCGAGGATGAGCAGGTCGCCCTGCGGCAGGTTGTGGATGAGCGCTTCGCGTGGGTTCTCGCTCCATCCCTGTATCACCCATACGGCTTTGGGGTTGACGGCTTTCATATCGCGCATGATGCTCTTGCCCGATGCGTCGAGGTCCACGCCCTGCGCATTGCCCCCCTCGTGGAAGGGGTCCATGGAGTAGTAGTTGGCCTTGCCGAAAAGCTTGGTGAGCTCCTCGTAGTAGAGCGAGGCTATCTCATGGAACCTGCTGTCGGTGGGTTGCAGGAAGATGGGCCGTGTGTAGCCGTTCCATTTTCCACCGTCGGCCACGTTCACGCCCAACTTCTCGTGGGCGTTGCTGGGCAGCATGCCGCTGTAGCCGGGCAGCACAGGCTCCATGCCCCATTCCTTCATGCGCCTGAGTATCTGCTTTTGCAGTTTTTCCTGCTGTGTGTACCATGTGTCGGGCAGTGGGCCGCCCCAACCCTCCAGGTTGTTCATCTCCCACCATGCCAGGAAGGCTGGTCCGGCGATAAACTGGTTCACCTCGTCCTTGGTGTAGCCCAAGCGCAGCAGCAAGTTGCGCCACACACACTCCTCGCCGACCACAGCCAGCGGCAGGTTGACGCCGTGGAGCGCCATCCAGTCGATCTCGGTCTGCCAGCGTGCCCAGTCCCAGAAGGCCATGGAGTAGGAGAAGGTGCAATAGTTGAAATCGTAGCGCAACTTCAGGTCGGTCTCGCGCCGCTCAGGCTTCTTCGGCAGCGGCAGCGTGGCGGGCAGCGTGGCCTTCATCTGGTTCCACGTCAGTTGCACGCCTGCGTAGTATTTCAGGTACCAGTTGAGTCCTGAGGCTATGTTCACCCAGGTGTTGCCCTTGATGCAAGGCTTTCCGCCCTTGGTGGTTATTTCGAAAAAGTCGTGGTCTTGCTTAACCAGTTCGGTCTTGATCTTCCGCGATGCGCCATGGTCGATGCGTTCCAATAGTCCGTCTACGGGATTGGCCTGTGCTCCCAGGGTCAACAGGCAGAAGAGGGATAAAAGTAGGGTTCTCATAATTTAATAGATAGATGTAGCGATAACAGTTTGTCTGATTGGAAAAGGCTTTCTTGAGGATTGGAGCTCCATCCTTTCCAATATGCAAAGATAATGCAAACGAAGGGTAATGCAAAACAAAAGGGCCAATAGTTTTTGCTTTTGTTATTTCTCTCTTTGTATCGGGGCGGCAAGTGGGTCGCCTTTTTTTGTTTCTTTCCATTGGTGCTTTTGGGTCGCTTGCCCTTGTCCGTCAGAGGGTCGATTGTCTGTGGCCGCTTGTTCGATTTTATTGCCATAAAGTTGTGTCAGGATTTTGCGTGAAATAGAGTGCGAAAACGGCGTTTTTGTGGGATGGGCGCGGTGAAAAATAGCCATGCGGTTGCCATTAGGCATGTATCGAGTTGCGAAAGATGGCTAATGGAGTTGCCTGTAGGCATGTTTCGTGGCTCGAAAGGGAAGCTATCGCATTGCGAAAAGGCATGTATCGCAAGGCGTGAGGTGAAAAATGGAGTGTGAAATGTAGGACTAAAAACGTAATGTGCTGATTGTTAGGTGTTTGTGTTAAAGTGCTGAGAATTTCGTATTTGCGACAAATCATTGTGTCGTGGAAAACAAATGTGTAGTTTTCAATGTAGTTTGTTGCGATTTTTAGGTTGTTGTGCGGCGAGTGTTAGGGTGTGTGCGATGGCATGAAACGAATGGGGGTGGGGTGGTGAACCCATGGTCGGTCGGGACAGCCGACAACCAATGAGAACGGGGAAAGCAATGTGAGAAAGTGGGGCGGCAGTGGTTGGCCATTTCGTTCTTGTGTTTGTGGGACCACCGATTTTTTTTTGCGAAGCCTTGGTTTTATATAAAAGAATTGCTAACTTTGCAAGTGAAAGGAAACCAAGGCTCCGTAGCTCAGTTGAATAGAGCATCAGATTCCGGTTCTGAGTGTCGCGGGTTTGAGTCCCGCCGGAGTCACTACAATCAATAACCATAGTACTATGGACATAGCCGAACGCTTTATTAACTACACCAAGTTTGACACACAGTCGGCTGAGGACTCTCAGACCGTACCCAGTACCCCAAAACAGTTGATCTTCGCCCAGTATCTCAAGAAAGAGCTTGAGGACGAGGGGCTCAAGGACGTTGAGATGGACGAGATGGGCTATATCTACGCCACCCTGCCTGGAAACACCGATAAGGACGTGCCCACCATCGGATTCATCTCCCACTACGACACGGCGCTCGACGCCAGTGGCGCCAACATCAAGGCGCGCGTGGTGAGCAACTACGATGGCGGCGACATTGAGCTCTCGCCTGGCATCGTGTCATCGCCCAAGAAATTCCCCGAGCTGCTGGCCCACAAGGGCGAGGACATCATCGTGACCGACGGCACCACGCTGCTCGGCGCCGACGACAAGGCCGGCATCGCCGAGATCGTGCAGGCCATGTGCTACCTGCGCGACCACAACGAGATAAAGCACGGCGACATCCGTGTGGCCTTCAACCCCGATGAGGAGATTGGCATGGGCGCCCACCATTTCGACGTGGAGAAGTTTGGTTGCCAGTGGGCCTACACCATGGATGGTGGCGACATTGGCGACTTGGAGTATGAGAACTTCAACGCTGCGGCAGCCAAGGTGACCATCAAGGGCATCAGCGTACACACGGGCTATGCCAAGGGTAAGATGGTGAACGCCTCGCGATTGGCATGCGAGTTTAACGCCTTCATCCCCGACACCGACATCCCTGAGACCACCGAGGGCTATCAGGGCTTCTTCCACCTGATAGGCATCAACAGCCACTGTGAGGAGGCCAAGCTCAGCTATATCATACGCGACCACGACCGCAAGCGCTTTGAGCAGCGCAAGGACTTCCTGGAGAGCATTGCGGAGCAGATGAACAAGAAGTATGGCGAAGGCACTGTGGCCATCGAGCTGAAAGACCAGTATTACAACATGAAGGAGAAGATCGACCCCAACATGTATGTCATCGATATCGTGCTCAAGGCCATGCAGGAAAGTGGTGTCACACCGAAGGTGGAGCCCATCCGTGGCGGAACCGACGGCGCGCAGCTCTCCTTCCGCGGCCTGCCTTGCCCCAACATCTTCGCCGGAGGTGTCAATTTCCATGGCCCCTACGAGTTTGTTTCCATCCAGGTGATGGAGAAAGCCGTGAAGGTCATCACCAAGATTTGCGAGATAACTGGTACTTACAACGACTAACGTGTGCTCGTGTTAGCACAATCAGTATGAGATAAGGGGCGCATGAAGATGTGCCCCTTTTTGCTTTTTGGGCGGGGCCGGCGAGTGGCTCAGGCAATCATAACATACAAACACATTCCTTTATGGCAGAACTTCCCAACCTTATTAAAGACCTGGCGCTCATCCTTGTGGTGGCCGGCGTGGTGACCCTTGTGTTCAAACGGCTGAAACAACCTCTCGTGCTGGGCTACATCGTGGCCGGATTCGTGGTGTCGCCACACATGCCTTACACCATGTCGGTGGTCGACAAGGGCGACATACACACATGGGCCGACATAGGCGTGACGTTCCTGCTCTTCGCATTGGGACTCGAATTCTCGGTTAAGAAAATCCTGAAGATGGGCATGGCGCCCGTCATAGCGGCCGTAAGCATCATCTTCTTCATGCTCATGATGGGCATGGGGGTGGCGGGGGCCTTCGGCTGGGACCGCATGGACTGCATCTTCCTGGGCGGTATGGTGGCCATGTCGTCGACAACCATTATCTACAAGGCGTTCGACGACATGGGGCTCTTGCAGCAGTCGTTTGCCCGACTGGTGATGAGCGTTCTCATCCTGGAGGACATTCTGGCCATCGTGATGATGGTGATGCTGTCGGCCATTGCCAGTGGCAGCAACCCCGATGGCGGGCAGATGCTTGGGTCGCTGGTGCGCATCGGCTTCTTCCTGGTGTTGTGGTTCGTGGTCGGACTGTATGTGGTGCCCACGTTCCTGAGGGCCACCCGCAAACTCATGACCGACGAGACGCTGGTCATCGTGGCGCTCGGCCTTTGCTGTGCCATGGCGTGGATCTCCACGGCGGTGGGCTTCAGCTCGGCCTTTGGCGCCTTTGTCATGGGTAGCATCTTGGCCGAGACCATTGAGGTGGAGCGTATCGAGGAGGTGGTGGCACCGGTGAAGAACCTCTTCGGAGCCATCTTCTTCGTGTCGGTGGGCATGCTGGTCGACCCCCATGTGCTGGTGGCCTATGCCGCGCCCATCGGTGTGCTGGTGGTGGCCATTCTCTTGGGGCAGGCGGTGCTTGGCACGTTCAGCTACATGCTCAGTGGCCAACCGCTCCGAACGGCTATGCGCTGCGGCTTCTCCATGGCGCAGGTGGGCGAGTTTGCGTTTATCATCGCTTCGTTGGGAAGGTCGCTCCATGTCATCAGCGACTTTCTCTACCCGGTCATTGTGGCGGTGAGCGTCATCACCACGTTTCTCACACCTTATATGATAAGGGCCGCTGAGCCCACCTATTCGTTGTTGGAACACCACTTGCCGCATAGGTGGCGCCGACGCCTGGAGCACATGGGCGTGGCCCACCAGTCGACCAACGCCGAGCAGAGCTTGTGGCGCAGGCTCTTCAAGAAGATGGGTGTCAACACGCTGATCTATACCATCCTGTGTATCGCCGTGACGGCGGTGATGCTTACCTTTGTGCTCCAGTTCATGCGTCACCTGCTGCCCCACTGGTGGGCCAATGGTGTGACGGGAGTGCTGACGGTGCTCTGCCTGTCGCCCTTCATGCGTGCGTTGGTCATGAAAAACAACCATAGCGAGGAGTTTCGCACCCTGTGGACGGAGAGCCGCCTCAATCGCCTGCCGCTCCTCTTCACCATCTTGGTGCGCAGCGCCATAGCCACCGCCATCCTGTTCTACATCTGCAACTATCTGGCTCGCTTTGCCAACGCCATCGTCATCACGCTGGCCGTGGTGGCCATCGTGCTCATGGTGATGTCGAGAAACCTGAAAAGGCAGAGCATCACCATGGAGAGGCGCTTTGTGCAGAACCTCCGCTCGCGCGACATTGCTGAGCAGGTGAGTGGAAAGAGGCGCCCGCTCTTCGAAGGAAAACTGATAGACCGCGATATTCATATTGGGTCGTTCGACATTCCCAAGGACTCGCAGTGGGCCGGACAGACGCTGGCCAACCTGCGCTTTAGTTCGCGCTTCGGCGTGCACGTCAGCAGTGTGCTGCGTGGCCGACAGCGTATCAACATACCCGGTGGCGACGCCATCATCTTCCCTGGCGATAGGTTGCAGGTCATCGGAAACGACGAACAGTTGCAGGCTTTCGGACAGTCGCTCAAGGGGGAGCTGGTGCCCGAGGATCCCCATATCGAGGAGCGCGAGATGAAACTGCAGAAGATGAAGCTTTCGGCCAACTGCCCGTTTATCGGCAAGTCGCTCTCGGAGAGTGGCATAAGAGACGTTTACAACTGTATGTTGGTGGGATTGGAGGATGGCCAGCACGACCTGACGATGATCAATCCCTCGCGACAATTCAAGCAGGGTGACATCATCTGGATAGTGGGGGAGCGCAAATCGATCGCCGATCTGGTGGCGACCAATTAGCTGTTAGGGCCTTACAGCTCCTTAGGATATAAAAACGCAACACCCCGGTGCTAACCATTGTTGGCACCGGGGTGTTGCGTTTAGTCCAAATTGGTTGTTGAAAATGCCTAATAATCTAATCTTTTCGTTCTAATGACCGATTGAGGGCTTAGTACCACTGCACTGCGTTGCTGTAGCCGCTTCGCTTGTCATACTTGAGCGCATCGGTCAGAGTGGCGGCGTTGCAACGGAAGGAGAAATTGTAGCTGGTGTAGGGAGCGAGCACCACAGAGCAGCTCATGTTGAAGCAGTGGAGGTCGCGCTGCAAGGAAGCGGTGGTCATGCTGATCTCCTTATTCTCGAAATCGTAACCGCTCGAGAAGCTGATGTTCCAGCCGTCGCTGATGCGCACGTTGCCGCTAAAGTTCAAGGTCTGCGTGAAACGGTAGGGATAACGCATGGTTTTCTTGTTGAACTTGGCCTCGCGGGTGTCCTCACGCATGGTGACACCATAGCCGATGGTCAGCGACCAAGGCATGGAGAAGCGCATATAGCCGTCGGCGTCGGTCTCGGCCTTGCCGCCGTTGTTGCCGCCCTTGGCGCCACGCTGGCCTTTCACCATGTCGTCGTCGACGTTGCTCTCAACGTCGGTGTCCATGCCCTCATCGTCGTTGTCGTCTTTCTTGTTGTCCTTCTTGTCGTCGCCTCCGCCAAACCACTTCTTCAGTTGCTGAGGGTTGAGCGTGAAGGAGAAGTTTTGCGACATGCCCTGGAAGCGTCCGAAGCGTCCCTTGCCCCACTCGGTATGGTTGCCAACGTAGGGATGGCCGTTCTCGTCGAGCTCGTAGGCGTAGGTGGCAAACACGGCGTTCATGTTGAAGGTATAGTTTTTCCACCACTTCAAACGCAAGCGCATCGACAGGTCGCTCCAACGATGTGTGGCGGCTGCCATGTTGTAAGACATGGAGGCGCCCAGCTCGTCGATGATGCTAATCTTCTTGAAGCCTGTGGAGTCCTTGTCGGTCTTTATCTTCATCTCCACGTTGTTGCTCACGTCCCAAGAGATGCTTCCCGTGCGACCCTTGCCGGGAACGCCATAGAGGGAGTTGCTATAGGGCGAGTATTCCACCAGCGATACGTTGCCGTTGGCGTCGGTCTTTTGGTAAGTGTCGTAGTAGCCGTAGCGAGCCGAACCGAAGTTGGGAGCGTAGCTGAAGCTCACCTGCGGCGTGAACACGTGGCGAATTTGCCATGGATGCTTCTTGAACAAGCGTGGGCTACCCGTGTACATACCGTAGAGCTTGGTGCTTGCCGAGAGGCTGAGGTTCCAGTTGTAAACGTTATGGAAGCCGTAGGTGGTGTCGGAAACTTCCACTTGGCGCTCCTCGTCCCACGAGCGGGTCACCTTGTTCGAGTACATTCGGTCGGTGAAGTTGAACGAAGGAGTGACGTTGAGGTAATTGAACAACGTGAAGTTGGCGTTCACCGGGATGTTGTGTTGCATGCCATTGCGCCAGTCTTTGATGAGGTTCGAGTGCATCAACTTGTCTTCTTTCGTGCTGATGGAGTTGCTCAGGTGACCCGTGTAGCTCAGCGAGATCTTCTCGTACCAGCGCTCATCGCCCACCATGTGCTTGCGGCGGAAGGGGTAGAAGCGGCTGATGCTGACGTTCAGGTCGGGCAATGTCATCGCGATAGATGAGTCGCGCATGTTCTGCGAGAGGTTGGCCGAGCTGCTCAGCGACAGTCCGAGGCTCGAGAACGTGGTGCTCCAGCTTACGGAAGAGGTGCGTGTCGATTGGGTGAGCGATTGCGGATTGTACATGCTGTTCAGGTTGTTGCGCTCGTAGCTCGTCGACGCAAAGTTTACGCTGGCCGACAAGGAGCTGAACGGGTTGGCCTTGGCGTCTTGGCGATGGCTCCACTGAATCTTGAAGCTCTCTTGCTTTTGGAAGTCGGGCATGCCCTTGTCGCCGGTCTTGGTGTCCTGGTAACTGAAGTAGAACGATCCGCTATACTTGTAGCGTTTGCGGTAGTTGCTGGCGGCTGAGATGCCCCATGAGCCCTTCGTGTAGATCTCGCCCAACAGCTTCAGGTCCCACTTGTCGCTCATGGCGAAGTAGTATCCACCGTCGCGGAGATAGAAACCGCGTGTGTTCTCGTCGCCATACGTAGGCATGATGAAGCCGCTGGAGTAGCTCTTCGTGAAGGGGAAGAAGCCATAGGGAATGGCCAAGGGCAGGGGAACGTCGGCCACAACAAGGTAAGCGGGGCCGAAAACCACGTCCTTGCCCGGGCGAACCTTGGCGCGAGAAAGGGCGATGTAGAAGTCGGGATGCTCCGCATCGCACGTTGTGTAGCGTCCGTGAGCCAGGTAAATGTCACCGTTGTCGTTGCGTTTCGACACCTGGCTGGTGAGGAAACCATCCTGTTGCTCAGTGTATGCGTTGCGAACAAGGCCCTTCTTTGTCTTGAAATTGAAGGCCATCGTGTCAGTGTCGTATTTGTCTTGACCCATGGTGAACACGGGCTTGCCCTTCAGGCCATCCTCGGCCGTTGAGTCGGGCGAGCCTGTGGCGTGCACCAGGCTGCTGTCGAGGCTCATGTAGATCTTGTCGCTTTGGAGGTTCATGTTCTCGTAGTCGACAGTCGATGAGCCATAAAGGTGTGCGGTGTTGGAAGCGGCATCGTAGACCAGCGAGTCTTGCGCCTCGTAGACCACGGGGGCGTCGATGCCGTTCTTCTTCTGGCGGTTGAGCGAGTCGAGGTGGATGGAGTCGTCGATGGCCTTGTTGTGACGGTAGATGGCCAGTTGAAGAGAGTCCATCTGAGTCGTGTCGGTGGGTGAAAGGATGGAATCGGCCGTGCCTACCGAATCGGCTGCGGCAGGCTTATTGCGTTTCCAAAATTGGGGCACGGAGCTATCGGCCATGGCAAATGCCACGGCGAAAAGCAGAAGTGCTATGAATGATTTCGTCCTCATTAAACTGCGGAATATCCCTTATTGAAATATGAGAAGTGCGTTCCCGTCACCGAAGACGTATGTCTTCGTTGTCGCCCTCCAGAGTTCTTGTTGCCAAACCTCAGAGTTCTTGTTGTCGAACCTCAGAGTTCTTGTTGCCAAACCTCAGAGTTTTTGTTGTCGAGTTTTTGAGTCCTCGTTGTTGAAACTTTGAGTTCCCGTTACTGAGAGTTTGTGCTCTCGTTGTTGGAGATTTATGTTCCTTTTGTTGGAAACGTTTTCTTGGTTGGATAAGAAGCGCCTTCCTTTGGGAGGATGTGTGCCCTCCTTGTTGGAGAGGGCTTGTCCTCAACGAACTGCAAAATTACGCAATAATAAGGGATTTATGGATGTTTTTCTTATTTTTAACTATCCTTCGAACAGCTTTTCCCATGTCTTGAAGCGTGCCAGGCCCTCTTGTCCGAACTTGGCGAGGCTCTTCTCGGCTTGTTCTTGGGTCTTTACCTTTTGCAGATTCGACTTGCTATAGAACTTGTCGGCATAGCAAATGACCTTCTCCTCAGGCGTTTCGGGCAGGAAATCTTGGTGGGGGAGGGGCAGGTTTTGCGAGGTGATGTCGTGGAGCGACAGTCCGGCGCCTGTGTGGCGCTCACACACTCGGGCGTGGCGTTCGTAGCCCTCGCTTCTCAAGAGCTCGGCTCCGATGCGGCCGTGGCAGATGTAGGGTTCCGTGCCATGGCAGGCAATGCCTGGCGCATCGCAACGGAAGATGCCGATGTCGTGTAGCATGGCAGCCTCCTCTACAAACTGGCGGTCGAGCCCCATCTCTGGATGAGCGTCGCAGATGCGCAAGGCACGGTCGGCCACTTGCCGGCTATGCAGAATCAAAATATCCCGAAGCCGATTGGCCTCGGGATAATATTTGTCGATGATTTTCTGATAATCCATCTTCAATAGGGGATTCAAAGCGTATTAGTCGCGCTGGATGTAAGCCAGCACATTGCCCTTCTGGACCTTCGATCCCTGCTTGGCGTTGATCTCTACGAGCTTGCCACCCAGGTCAGCCTTGACCTCGACAAACTCGCCCCAAGGAGCTTGGATCCAGCAGAAGGCGTCGCCCTCTTTGTAAGCCTTGCCGATGTAAGGCTCCACTGCGGGTGCAGCCTCGCCGTCGCCCTGGAACTCCCAGAAGATCTGGCCCTTGACAGGAGCCACGATAGCGTCGGCCTTGGCGTGCTTGAATGCGGCAGCCTCCTCAGGCGAAACGGTTGCGCCGATCTCGGCGTCCTTAGCTTTCTGCATATCGGCCAACATGTTCTTCTTGGCCTGACCGCTCTTATAGTTGCGATACTGCTCGGGGTGCATGGCCAGCTCGAAGAGCTCCTCGTCGTCCTTGCCATACTCCCAGCCGTTCTCGTCCATCTCCTTCTTGAAGTCGTCGAGGGCGTGGGGGAGCAGCGTGTGGGGATCGGCGTCGGTGAACTGGCGGCCTTGCTTCTTTGCAAGCTCCTTCAATTCGGGTGTGATTTCTCCGGGCACCTTGCCGCTCTTGCCAAGGATCATGCCCCACATAGCGTCGTCCATCATGACGAAACGGCCCTTGCCTTGCTCCATGGTGAGCAGGTTCATCAGGGCGATGTTCTTGGTGTATTGTGAGAACGGGGTTACCAAGGGAGGATAACCCACGCGAGGCCATACGTATGCCACCTCATCGAAGAGCTTGATGAGCAGGTCGTCCATCGACAACTCTTCCTCGCCCTTCTTCTTTCTGAGGTTGTTGATGGTGGTGCGCATGCCACCCAGGTCGGCCATCATAGAGCCCATCATGCCGCCAGGCAGTCCGCAGGTGAGCAGGAGCGACGACATGACCTTGTTGCCAGGGTTGATGAAGTAGCCCAACCACTCGTCGATAAACTCCTGAGTGAGTGCGCGAGCCTTCATGTATGCGCTCATGTTGACCTCGGGAACGTCGAAACCGGCGTGCTTCAACATCGACTGCACAGAGATGATATCTGGGTGAACCTTACCCCATGACAGAGGCTCGATGGCTGTGTCGATGATGTCGGCACCGTTCTCGCAGACCTCGAGGATAGAGGCCATAGAGAGTCCGGGGCCTGAGTGTCCGTGGTATTCGATGATGATCTCGGGGTGCTTGTCCTTGATCATCTTGGTGAGCTTGCCCAGGAAAGCGGGCTGTCCGATGCCGGCCATGTCCTTCAAGCAGATCTCCTCGGCACCTGCCTCGATCTCCTTGTCGGCCAACTCAGCGTAGTACTCCAAGGTGTGGACGGGCGATGTGGTGATGCAGAGTGTTCCCTGCGGTGTCATGCCAGCCTCCTTGGCCCACTTGATGGACGGAGCTATGTTACGGATGTCGTTCAGACCGTCGAAGATGCGGGGGATGTCAACACCCTGTGCGTGCTTCACGCGGTACATCATGGCGCGAACATCGTCGGGCACGGGGTACATGCGGAGGGCGTTGAGGCCGCGGTCGAGCATGTGTGTTTTGATGCCCACCTCGTTGAAAGGCTTACAGAAGGCACGCACGGCGTCGTTGGGGTTCTCGCCGGCGAGGAGCTGCACTTGCTCGAAAGCGCCACCGTTGGTTTCCACACGGGCAAAGCAGCCCATATCGATGATGACGGGAGCGATGCGCTCCAGCTGGTCCTTACGTGGCTGGAACTTGCCTGAGCTCTGCCACATGTCGCGATAGACGAGACTGAACTGAATTTTCTTCTTCATTTATTCTTATCTTGATGATTTCTTATTTTTATAAAGATAGCAGCCAACACCCATTTGCATACCTAATAAATGAGGAGTTGGTACTGGGCTGCAAAATTAGATAAAAAAAATCAAATTACGGACTATCCGATTGTTTTTTTATGTTTTATAACTATCTTTGCATAAGATAGGCTGCACTCGGCCATTCGAAAGCAAGCTTTCATGGCGCTCGTTGGCACTATCTTTGCATAAGATAGCCTGCACTCGGCCATTTGAAAGCAAGCTTTCGTGGAGCTCGTTTGCGCTATCTCCGCACCATAAACAACATTAAGATGAACGTCAAGATTCTGTTTGTTTCCCTGTTGGCCGCCCTTGCTCTGACGGCGTGCCACGAAGAGAAGAAGCCTGTTGAGAAGGTTCTACAGCTTCCCAGTTACGACCAGCCCTTGAAGGGCGATAGCACCATCTACGGACTGGCGTGTGAGGGGTGCTCCGACACGGTGGTGGTGTTGCTGCCCAATGATGGTAGCGACCCCGTGACCTATAACATCCTCAAGGCCAGTAGGCAGCACCGGGTGTTGGGCCGAATAAAGACGGGCGACTGGATTGGTGTGGTGCTGAACAAGACCAATAAGCATGAGGCCGACATTGTGATCGACCTCGACCAGCTCAAGGGCATTTGGTGCTATATCGTCATGCCGCAGTTGCGCGGCCATGAGACGATGACGAAGCAGGAGCAGGCACAGGCCATGCGGCAGATGTCCGACTCGCTGAAAAACATGTATTTCATTCCCCGCGAGTATGGCTTTTGGCTGAAGCGCCAGTGGGAGGCCACCAGTGTGGGGTATGTGCAGGAGTCGAGCACGCTGGCCGAAGAGAGCCCGGTGATTTATCCTCCGTTGGGATGGTTCATCGCATGGCACATCTGGAACGGCAAGTTTGTGATGATTAGCGGTAAGCCCAAGTACTCGGGCAAGGACAATACGGTGGTGGGCTACGAGAGCGTTTCGTACGACACGTGCTCCATCGACTATCTCGACGATGACTCGCTGGTGCTTACCGACCGCGAGGCTTCGCGCAGCTATTACCGCAAGAACGACATCAACGACGTGAACCGGCGCGCCAAGGCCATTGCCGCCATGCGCTCGCAGAAGGCGTTGGAACAGACCACCGAGTAGTGGAACGGCGGCCAGCCGCCTTATAGTTAAATGTTTGGCTCAATTGGGACGTTCGATTGGGAATAAAAAACAATCGGTCATTAGACGGAACAAGCATTGTTGTTCATGCGTCTAATGACCGATTTTGTTTTGTGGGCG
This sequence comes from Hallella sp., assembly GCF_037460745.1. Classification (NCBI taxonomy): domain Bacteria; kingdom Pseudomonadati; phylum Bacteroidota; class Bacteroidia; order Bacteroidales; family Prevotellaceae; genus Hallella; species Hallella sp. The sequence goes on from NZ_JAXVAE010000068.1 coordinate 30,269, forward strand.
ATTAACCGCGCAGGCCGTGCTGGGCAAAGCGCGTGCGGGCCAACTCCTCGTAGGCTGTGCCCTTGCGACCGTAGTTGGCGTAAGGATAGATGCTGATGCCACCGCGTGGGGTGAACAGTCCGGTTACCTCGATATACTTAGGATCCATCAGTTTGATGAGGTCCTTCATGATGATGTTGACACAATCCTCATGGAAATCGCCGTGGTTGCGGAAGCTAAACAGGTAAAGCTTCAGGCTCTTGCTCTCCACCATTCGCACGTCGGGGATGTAACTGATGCGGATTTCCGCAAAATCGGGCTGCCCGGTGATGGGGCAGAGACTGGTGAACTCGGGGCAGTTGAACTGCACCCAATAGTCGTTGCCCTGATGCTTGTTGACGAAGGTCTCCAGCACCTCGGGCGCATAATCCATCCGGTATTCAGTTTTCTTTCCGAGCGACTTCAGTCCCTCTTCTTCTCTTGTTTGCATATTATAAAGCTTTGATTTTCAAAACGTTGTAGCTAATGCCATTGTCGTAAACGTCTTCGCCCTCATGTTGCTTCATGGCCTTCACCACACGGATGGTGACAGGCAGCACTACCACCTCGTAGGCGGTCTTGAGCACCACTTGCCAGAGCATGAGCGCGGGCAATTCTTCGGCCGGCACTACGCCTCCCAAGGCCAGAGGGAAGAAGATGAGGCTGTCGCATGTTTCGCCCGCCACCGTCGACAGGATGGCGCGAGCCGAGAAATGGCGTCCGCCGTCGTGTATCTTCATCTTGCTCATCACGTAGGCGTTCATGAAACTGCCGATGAGGAACGCCACAAACGAGGCGGCCGCAATGCGCGGAGCCAAGCCGAAGATGGCGTGGAATCCCTCGTCGTTGTGCCAATAGGAGGCGCCGGGAATGGCGTCGCAGAGGGCACCGAGGGCCACAAAGAGGAAGTTCATGGCGAAGCCCGTCCAGATGAGCAGGCGCGCTTTGCGGAAGCCCCACACCTCACACACACAGTCGTTGATGATGTAGGAAATGGGGAACACGATAAGCCCTCCGGTCAGCGTGATGGGGCCAGCGGCAATTTGTTTGGTCTCGAGCACGTTTGCCGCAATGAGGCAAACGCAGAAGAGTATGCTGAAAAGCATAAACAGCACACTCACGGTTTGGTTCTGTTTTTTCATGTCTTGTTTTGTTAAAGGGGGTTGAGCAAGTACCCCTCGGTAAGTTTGCGGGTGCAAAGTTACGAATAAAACTCCAAAGAATTCCTCTTTCTGGAAGGAAAAGTGAAACGTACGCTTTGTGCTGCGATGATTGGGTTAAAGAGGAAACGGGTTTGCCAATGGGGCTTTAACACCCTCGGTAGGCTCAGTATGGCAACGATGATGCTTTCTTTTTTCTTACTCATCCCTTCTCAGAGCAGTCTCCGTCATCGGAACGGTATAACGCCGAACGGTTCCACCTCATGGCTGGCGCATCTGCGCTGTGCTGATAGGAGATGCGCGCCTGGATGAGATGGAACTCGCCTATGTTGTTGTTATTGGCATCGCAAGTGGGGGGCTCCGCACTTGCGCGCCTTATGCCACGGCTGCGCTGATGAGATACGCCATGTAGCCTATGAACACGATGGCGAGCGCGGCGCCCTCCCATCGCTCCACGCGGTACTTGGTGAACGAGAAGAGCCACAGCATCATGATCGACACAACCATCATGGTGAGGTCGACGGTGGTGATGCCCTGGATGGCCATGGGCGAGATGAGGCCCGTGATGCCGAGAATCATGAGGATATTAAACACGTTGCTGCCCAGCACGTTGCCAATGGCTATGCCGCTGTTGCCACGATAGGCTGCCACGGTGCTCGTGGCCAACTCGGGCAGTGAGGTGCCACCGGCCACGATGGTGAGGCCGATCACGGCGTCGCTCACGCCCAGGCTATGGGCGATGGCTGAAGCGTTGCCCACAAACACGTTGCTGCCCAACACCAGGCAGACGAGGCCCAACAGCATGAGCAGGCAGGCCTTCAACGGACTCATGGCGGGTTTCGCTTCGGCTTCGGCGTTGGTTGGAGCGTCGTTGGTGGGCTTCGGCTGGTGCGCGCCGCGAACGGTGAATACCATGAAAACGATGAATAAAACGAACAGCACCAATGCGTCGATACGACCGATTTCGCTGTCTAAGCACATCATCAGCAGTAGGGTGGAGGCCACCATGGCGAATGGTATGTCCTTGCGAACCGTGGTGTGGAGAATGGTGATGGGAGCCACCATGGCCGCTACGCCTACGATGAGCAATGTGTTGAAAATATTGCTTCCCACCACATTGCCTACGGCCAGGTCGGGGGTGCCGTTGATGGCCGACATCAGACTCACGAAAAACTCGGGCATCGATGTGCCCATGGCCACTACGGTGAGGCCAATCACAATCTGGGGGATGCCCATGCGTTCGGCCAATGCCACAGAACCGTCGGTGAGCCTGTCGGCGCCCCATAATACTACGGCCACACCGGCCACAAGCAGCAACGCCTGCAGCCATACGTTCGAAGGAACGAGGGCCAACAATGTAAGGTTGTTCATCATTACTGTGTTTGTTTGGTTGTAACGATAGGGACGGCGAGCGGCCAGAAGGTTTGCTTCTTGATGGCCGTGGGCCGCCTATCGCTTGCAAAGGTAGCAAAAAGCCTCGGATATACGAATATCCGAGGCTCAAAACTAACAATCACACAATTATAAATCTATCAAACTACTCTTATTCCTTTTTCTTCTATGCGGCTTCGAAACGATTGTGCGCCAAAGCGTTAGCCAATCTCGATGCTACGAGCCACCTTGTTCTCCTCCACCTTGATCTTGGGCAGGGCGATGGTGAGCACACCGTCGGCCACACGAGCCGAGATGTCTTGTTTATTCACGTCGTCGGGAAGGATGAGCGTCTGCTCGTATTTGGAATAGGCAAACTCGCGACGGAGATAGTGGCCCTTGGGAGCATCCTCGCCTTGGTGCTTCTCCATCTTGATGGTGAGGTCGCCGTCCTGATTGATGTTCACGTCGAAATCGTCCTTGTTCATGCCTGGCGCGGCAAGCTCCACCGTGTACTTGTCGTTGTCCTCGAGCACGTTGATGGCCGGAGCGGTGGCGTTGGTGCGAGGCATGTGTTCGGTGTTAAGGAAATCGTTGAAGACTTCGGGAAGCCAGTTGTTGCGTGTATACATAATCATATTCTCCTATGTTATTTGTTTATTTTATTTGTTTTCGATTACACTTACCTTACTGCAACGATTGTGCCGTTTGTGGTTTTCTGCCAATCTGGCGTTTGCGTGCGACAATCTGTCGCGACTGGAGGTTCTTCCCATGGTGAGTTGTAGGGGTTGCGGGATGGTGTGAGGGGTGTGAATATTCACAACATTCTTTCGCCGATTCCTGTCCTTCCGTCTCGTCGAAATGTTCTATTTGTGTGTTGACATCTGTCTGCTGGTGCGTCGCTTTCTGCTTGTTGGTTTGTTTCCGATTGCCTATTGGTTTGTTTCCGATTGCCGGCCAATGCTTTTCCGATTGCCACATTAGGATCTTGCATAGGCGTCGCAACAGTAGGAATTGTCAGCGTTTTTGGCTAAAAAGTTTGTCGCCTATTTCTGTCGAAATAGAGAATGGGGTCGTGGCTTTTATGGGTGTGTTGGGCGTAAAATGGCTGCCGAGGGTATCGTTAGGTAGTTGTGGTGATGGCTCGTCTGAGAGCAGCCGTTGCGAAAGGTGCCTAATCGAGCTGCGAAAGATGGTCTTTCGCAGCTCGATTAGCCATGTTTCGAGTCTCGAAAGTACATATAAAAAGTGTTTGAGAGAAGAATGAGGAAAGTTTACTGGT
>NZ_JAXVAE010000069.1:0-22718 GCF_037460745.1 Hallella sp.
CTTTTCACGGATTGTTTACTCTTGCTCCGCTGCCTACCGCTTGGTTTTGATGCGCCGTCGGCGCAACGGATCGACACTCTTCCTGCCGAACAAGCACAGTACGCCAACGAAGTCTTCAATAGTAGCTACAATCTCGGTTTCTTGGGTGTAACCAAATACCTCAAATACCATAACGAGAATTGTTTTCTGCTTTAGCATTTACGGCATTGTGGGCGACAGCAATTGCAGCAACGTGATGTCGATCAGCTCAACGTCGGGCAAGATTCTATCCACAATCGCTTTGTCGTCTTCAGAGAACTCTTCGGCTTTTTCCAACGCCAGGGAGATGGTTTGCTCAGCCTGTTGTAGTTGGCTGCAAAACCAGATGATATCGCTCGATGCTTGTTTCATTTTCTACGCTTTTATTTGTTCCGCGAATTTAGGAAAGAAAAGCGGATGGCGCAAACCCTTTCACGATTCTTAGGTTTTTCGCGCATTTATAAACACTCGCCGCCGTCTGCGAGGAGTGGTTGATGATGTGCTGCGAAATAGCGGAGCAGAACGCTGTTCCGCTGCGTGAATGGATAGAGAGGAAACCGGCACTTAACCCCAATGTATCGACTCAGACTTTGCTAAAGAAAACAAGAGGGTTGTTGGGTAAAGAGTAACATGATGTATGAGCAGGACGGTGGGAAGGTCTTCCGTAAGATACATGCGAAAGACGCATGCATGTAGGCTGTTTCATAGAAATATTTATTGAATGAGCGACATTATTCCGTAAATGTTTTACGGAATAACAAATAATTAGTATCTTTGCCGCATGTCATTATTAAGTATCCAATAGAGTTATGCTAATAAGATTTGCCGTTAAGAATTATCGAGGCTTTAGCGATAAGATCGAGTGGAATTTGTCGCATCCATGCAGCTATTCTTTCAACACGGATGCCATAAAAAATGGCGTTGTGAAGAATGGCATTATATATGGCCCCAATGGATCTGGAAAAAGTAACTTGGGGTTGGCAGTTTTCGATATAGCCAACCACTTGTCGCATAAATGGAAGAAGCCTGACTATTATTTGAATTACGCTTCGGCATATGGCTATAACCAGCCGGTCGATTTTGAGTATGTTTTCAGATTTGGCAAAGACATCGTGTCGTACAGCTATTCAAAAACAGCAAAGGAGCTCAAGGGAATTATTGTAAAGGAGCAGCTATTTCTGAACGAAAAGGAATTGCTCTTCAAGGACGTCAATTCCTTACGCTTGAACAAGAAGTTCGGCCTGACGGATGTAGCTTTAGACAATTTAAAAAACAGCGCAAACAATATCTCAATAGTCAATTATCTGTTAAGCGTCGTGCCCTTCCCTGAGGGGCATGCCTTGTTGAAGTTAAGAAGCTTTGTTGAGAACATGCTGTTTTTTAGAAGTCTCGACAATCGTGAGTTTATCGGCCTAAAAGAGGGTGGCAGCAACATAGAGGAATATATCATAAACAACAACCTTACAGAAGACTTCTCGGAGTTTCTGAAAGAGGTGAGCGGTCAGCACTTTGTGTTTGCAAAACCCGTACAGGGCGAAAACATGCTTTATGCCGTTATCAATGGCATTCGCATCCCCTTTTTGTTAGTTGCGTCTACCGGCACAATGAACTTGGAACTGCAATACTATTGGCTGAAAGAGATGGTAAATGCTTCGTTTGTCTTCATTGATGAGTTTGATGCCTTTTACCACCATGAGCTTTCGTATGCCCTTAGCCGACGATTGTTCAAGAGCGACAATCAGTTGTTCTTGACTACTCACGACACGTTCTTGTTGTCCAATGACTTGCTGCGTCCCGATTGTTTCTTCATATTAAAGGACAACAACATAAGTGCCATATGCAACCTTACTAACAAGGAACTTCGATTTGGCCACAACTTAGAGAAACTGTATAGAGGGGGTACGTTTGGCGTATGATGTTAGCAGAATAAAAAATGTTATTTTAGGAACCCAACATAGTGGCGCTTTGAAATAAATGCGCTATCTTTGCATCACTATCCTTCTTTGGCATGTTTCAAAGAGGGGGCTGGCCCTGCTGTTGCGAAAACAGCGAGGCATGGACAAACAAACCTAAACCGCGATTTTACATATCAATCAATACCTAAATAATACCTAATAATAAAGCAACCAACTATGAGCAATTATCCAAAGATTGGAATTCGCCCCACCATCGACGGTCGTCAGGGTGGCGTGCGCGAGAGTCTTGAGGAAAAGACGATGAACCTCGCCAAATCGGTAGCCAAACTGATCAGCGAGAACCTGCGCAACGGCGACGGATCGCCCGTCGAGTGTGTCATATCCGATACCACCATTGGACGCGTTGGCGAGAGCGCCGCCTGTGCCGAGAAGTTCGAGCGCGAGGGCGTGGGCTCCACCATCACCGTTACGTCGTGCTGGTGCTACGGCGCCGAGACGATGGACATGAACCCCCATTGGCCGAAGGCTGTGTGGGGCTTCAACGGTACGGAGCGCCCCGGCGCCGTGTACCTGGCCGCCGTGCTCGCCGCCCACGCACAGAAGGGCCTGCCCGCCTTCGGCATCTACGGCCACGATGTGCAGGACCTCGAAGACGACTCCATCCCCGCCGATGTGGCTGAGAAGATTCTGCGCTTCGCACGCGCAGCGCAGGCCGTGGCCACCATGCGCGGCAAGTCGTACCTCTCGATGGGATCGGCCTGCATGGGCATCGCCGGCAGCATCGTCAACCCCGACTTCTTCCAGGAGTATCTCGGCATGCGCAACGAGAGCGTCGACCTCACGGAGATCATACGCCGCATGACAGAGGGCATCTACGACCCCGAGGAGTTTGAGAAGGCCATGGCATGGACACGCGACCACTGCATGTGCAACGAGGGCGACGACATTGCCAACCGCCAGGGAAAAGCCAAGACACGCGAGCAGAAAGACGCCGACTGGGAGTTTATCGTGAAGATGATGATCATCATGAAGGACCTCATGCACGGCAACCCACGCCTCGAGGAGATAGGGTTCAAGGAGGAGGCCATCGGCCACAACGCCATCGCCGGCGGCTTCCAGGGACAGCGCCAATGGACCGACTTCTATCCCAATGGCGACTATCCTGAGGCGCTGATGAACACCTCGTTCGACTGGAACGGACCGCGCGAGCCCATCACGCTGGCCACCGAGAACGACGCCGGCAACGGCGTGGCCATGCTCTTCAACCACCTGCTCACAGGGCGCGCCCAGATCTTCTCCGACGTGCGCACCTATTGGAGCCCCGAGGCCGTGAAGCGCGTAACAGGCAAGGAGCTCACCGGACGGGCAGCGGGCGGCATCATCCACCTCATCAACTCGGGCGCCACCACGCTCGACGGATCGGGCGCAGCCACCGACGCCGAGGGCAACCCCGTGATGAAGCACTTCTGGGAGCTCACCGACCAAGACATCGACGCCTGCCTGAAGGCCACCACATGGTATCCCGCCAACCGCGACTATTTCCGTGGCGGCGGATTCTCATCCAACTTCCTCTCGAAGGGCGGCATGCCCGTCACCATGGTGCGCCTGAACCTCGTGAAGGGGCTCGGCCCGGTGCTGCAGCTGGCGGAGGGATGGACCGTGGAGATCGACCCCGAGATCAACGCCATCCTCGACAAGCGCACCGACCCCACATGGCCCACCACATGGTTTGTGCCACGCTTGTGCGGCAAGGCGCCGTTCAAGGATGTCTACTCGGTGATGAACAACTGGGGTGCCAACCACGGCGCCATCTCTTACGGCCACATCGGAGCCGACCTCATCACCCTGTGCTCAATGTTGCGCATACCCGTATGCATGCACAACGTGGAGGACGACCGCATCTTCCGTCCCGCCGCATGGAACGCCTTCGGCATGGACAAGGAGGGAGCCGACTTCCGCGCTTGCCAAAACTACGGTCCCATCTACAAGTAACAACCCTCAGCTACCCTTAACCCCAAGCCGGGTGGACAAGCCGTCCACCGGTTTCGGCCTCCAGGCCCATTGGGGTTAAGAGCCCGCTCCCGTCCTCCGCAAGAGGGGGAGGGGAGAGGGCCTTGTTCCATCAACCCCCAAACAATGACAATCATCTGCCTTCCGCGCCCCTCATGGCCGGCGAGGCAAACTACCAGAACAACCATGATACAAGATTATCAGATACAGGAGTTTCTGCGCCAGGCCCACCGCGTGGGCGACGCAGGGCTGACGCTTTGCTCAAGTGGCAACATCTCATGGCGCATCGGCGACGAGGCGCTCGTGTCGGGCACAGGCTCGTGGGTTCCCACGCTGCCCAAGGAGAAGGTGTCGATCTGCCGCGTGGCCACGGGCGAGGTGCTCAATGGCGTGAAGCCCTCGATGGAGAGCGGCTTCCACTTGGGCGTGCTGCGCGAACGCCCCGATTGCGACGTGGTGCTCCATTTCCAGTCGAAATATGCCACGGTGGTGTCGTGCATGAGCGCTACACCCAAGGATTTCAACGTAACGGCCGAGGTGCCCTGCCACGTGGGCCGCGAGATTCCCGTCATACCCTATTTCCGTCCGGGATCGCCCGAGCTGGCGGAGGGCGTGAAGGAAGCCCTGAAGAACCACAACTCGGCACTGATGCTCAAGCACGGCCAGGTGGTGTGCGGAAAGACGTTCGACGAGGTGTTTGAGCGCGCCATGTTCTTCGAGATGGCATGCCGCATCATCGTGCTCAGCGGCGGCAAGTATAACACGCTCACACCCGAGGAGATCGACGACCTGGAGACCTACGTGCTGGGAAAGAAGGCGTAAGGCGGGGTGTGTAAACCAACTAACAAATGACCTATTTAGCTATCGACTTCGGCGGCGGCTCAGGCCGTGTCATTGCCGGAACCATCACGACCGAGGGCGGGCGCAAGCAACTCCAGATGCAGCTTGTGCACCGCTTTCAGAACCGACAGGTGAGGCTGGGCGACCATGTGTATTGGGATTTCCCAGCCCTCTTCGAAGACATGAAGGCCGGGCTGCGCAAGGCGGCGCAGATGGGGCTCAAAGTGGCGGGCATCGCCGTCGACACATGGGGTGTCGACTTTGGGCTCATCGACCGCCAGGGCAACCTCGTGGGCAACCCGGTGTGCTACCGCGACGCACGCACGCAGGGCATGGCCGACCACTTCTTCAGCCACACCGACCGCACCGACCACTATGCCGTGAACGGCACCCAGGTGATGGAGATCAACACCCTGTTCCAGCTCCTCAGCATGAAGCGGGCCGACTCGCCGCAGCTGCAGATTGCCGACCGACTGCTCTTCACCCCCGACCTCTTCTCGTTTTTCCTCACGGGCGAGGCCAACACCGAGTACACCATCGCATCGACCTCGGAGATGCTCAACGCCACCACACGCATATGGGACTGGCCGCTCATCGACCGCATCGGACTGCCGCGCCACCTGTTCTGCCCCATCGTCATGCCGGGAACGGTGCGTGGACAACTGCGCGCCGACATCGCCGAGGAGACCGGACTGGGACGGGTGGATGTCATCGCCGTGGGATCGCACGACACCGCCAGTGCCGTGGCTGCCGTGCCGGCCAAGGCCGACGAGCGCCCCGTGGCGTTCATCAGCTCGGGCACATGGTCGCTGCTGGGTGTGGAGCTCGACGCGCCCATCCTCACCGAGGAGGCCCGACGCGCACAGTTCACCAACGAGGGCGGCATAGGCGGCAAGATAACGTTCCTGCAAAACATCACCGGACTGTGGTTCCTGCAACGACTCATGGCCGAATGGGCCGACGAGGGCGACGAGCAGCAATACGAACCCTTGCTCGCTGCCGCCGAGCGCGCTGAGATACAGACCGTCATACCGGTCGACGCGCCCGAGTTTCAGAACCCCAAGTCGATGCAGCAAGCCATACGCGGCTATTGTGAGCGACAGGCGCTCGACGTGCCGCAGACCAAGGCCGACCTCACACGCGTAGTGCTGCAATCGCTCGCTGCCAAATACGCGGAGGCCACACAGGCGCTCAACGCCATGCTGCCCGAGCCCATCAAGAAGCTCCACATCATTGGTGGAGGCTCACAAAACAAACTTCTCAACCGCCTCACCCAACAGGCGCTCGGCATCCCCGTGGAGGCCGGACCCGTGGAGGCCACCGCCATCGGCAACATCCTTACGCAGGCGCTGGCCAAGGGCGAGGTGGCCGACATCCACGAAATGAGAAGCATCGCAATCGTTTAATCTATGAAACAGTCAATCCTATCGAAAGACGGCGTGAGCTACGTCGTGCCTTTCATCCTCATCACCTCCTGCTTCGCGCTGTGGGGATTTGCCAACGACATCACCAATCCCATGGTGAAGGCGTTCTCGAAGATCTTCCGCATGTCGGCCACCGACGGCGCACTGGTGCAGGTGGCCTTCTATGGCGGCTATTTCGCCATGGCGTTTCCTGCCGCCATGTTTATCCGCCGATACAGTTACAAGGCGGGCGTGCTCGTCGGACTGGGGCTCTACGCCCTGGGCGCGTTCATGTTCTATCCGGCCAAGATGACGGGCGAATACTATCCGTTCCTCATCGCTTATTTCATCCTGACTTGCGGACTGTCGTTCCTCGAGACGTCGAGCAACCCCTATATCCTCTCGATGGGAACGGAGGAAACGGCCACGCGACGGCTCAACCTCGCGCAGTCGTTCAACCCCATGGGATCGCTGCTGGGCATGTATGTGGCCATGAACTTCATACAGGCCAAGCTCAACCCGCTCGACACCGCCTCGCGCGCCGGCCTCACGCCTGCCGAGTTTGAGGCCGTGAAGGAGTATGACCTCTCGGTGCTCATCGGCCCCTACCTCGCCATCGGCCTCGTCATCCTGGCCATGTTCGTGCTCATCCTGTTCTGGCGCATGCCGAAGAACGGCGACAAAAACCATAACATCGACTTCGTGCCCACGCTGCGCCGCATCTTCGCCATGCCCCATTACCGTGAGGGCGTCATCGCGCAGTTTTTCTACGTGGGCGTGCAGATCATGTGCTGGACCTTCATCATCCAGTATGGCACACGGGTGCTCATGGCCGACGGCATGGCTGAGCAGGCCGCCGAGGTCACGTCGCAACAATACAACATCCTGGCGATGATTATCTTCTGCTGCTCGCGCTTCATCTGCACCTTCCTGCTGCGCTACGTCAACACAGGGCGTTTGCTCACGGTGCTGGCCATCGTGGGCAGTTTGCTCGTGGTGGGTGTCATAGGTCTGCAAAACATCTACGGCCTCTATTGCCTTGTGGGTGTAAGCGCTTGCATGTCGCTCATGTTCCCCACCATTTACGGCATAGCCCTCACCGGCTTGGGCGACGACGCCAAGTTTGGAGCCGCCGGTCTCATCATGGCCATCCTCGGTGGTAGCGTGCTGCCCCCGTTCCAGGCCGCCATCATCGACCAGGTGGAACTGTTGGGCATGCCCGCCGTCAACGTGTCGTTCATCTTGCCTTTCGTCTGCTTCGTGGTGATAGCCATCTACGGCCACCGCACCTTCCTGCGCAGCAAAGGCCAACTGGGCGGATAACCCACGCCTGCCCGAAGGGGCGCTATTATAATAGGAGAAACAAAGGGCGCGCATGTGCCACCTATAATAATAAGGAGTGGTAATGGCCGTTGCGAGCCACCTATTAAAAACGCAATGGCTATCTGGGTCGCTTTTATCAAAAACGCGAGACATGGCTTGGCGTCTCGCAATAGGCGCGCCCCGTAAGGGCAAAAGTAAACATAACACGCTATATTTCAGCACTTTTGCCCTTACTATTATATTTGCTATTATATTTGCAGACGAAAAGAAAGAAGAGAAAAATTCTTTCATTCTGTATACCTTTGTTAAATTTGCACTGGTGACAGAACAGAAGTTAAATATAGAAGAATACTCCATATCCAGCGTTAACCCTGTGCCCTTTCAAGCGTAAAGGCTTTGCCCTGTTTCGGGTACTGGATATTTTCTGAGCACAAGCTTGAGAGTAAATCAACCAGCATGCATATGCACGTCTGTATTCTTAGTATAGTAATAGCCGCTCAGAACGGAGCACTCTTCTAATAATTATTATTCAACATGCAAATATACGGAATTGATTTTGCAAAAGACAAGTTTGATGTGAGTTTTTTAGCTCCTACATTAAAGAATGTGTCAAACAAGCCCGCTCATAAGGTTGTTAGGAACAACGAGTCGGGAATTACAAAGTTCATTAAGACACTTCCAGCCGATGCAGTACTTGTCGCTGAACACACTGGTGTTTACGGCGATCGACTATTGAAGCACTGCACCGAAAGTCATATAAATATCGCTTATGTAGGCGGGTATGTCATACACACCTATAAGTCTGCACCAGATCGTGCAAAGACAGACATGTTAGATTGTGCTGTACTTCGCGAGTTCGGAGAGAGGTTCACAGACAAACTCATATACAAGACCTTTCCAAAGAAAGAACTGTATGAGCTCAAGCAGCTTGCACGTCACCGTACAATGCTTGTAGAAGACCGCAAACGCTATGTGACGGCAGACAAGGGAGAGGATTGCCGTCCATGCAGAAGTATGCAGGTCAAAGAAAGCATGGAAAGAATAATGAAGATCCTCACCGAGGAAATCGCACGCACAGAAAAGCAGATGCTTGATATCATTAGAGCGCATGAAGAGTTGTCCCGAAATTATGACATCATAACAAGTGTAAAGGGTGTCGGATTGATCACAGCTGTAGAGCTAATTGTAAAGACTGAAAATTTCACTACAATAAAAACAGCAAGTCAGTATGCTGCATATGCCGGCACTGCACCTTACGAAAAGTCATCAGGCAAGATGAACAAAGGGGCACATGTGTCAAAAATAGGAAACAGACGTTCAAAAACCTTGTTGTATATCTGTGCTGAAAGCGCCAGAATGCACAACAAGGAAATTAAACTATATTATGAAAGGAGGACTATAATAGACAAGAAACCGCATTTCTATGTTCTTAATGCTATTGTGAACAAGTTGCTTAAAATAATATTTTCCCTAGTTACTAAAGGACAAATGTTTGACAGCGATTTTATCAGAAAAGACCCAAGAGCAATTAAAGATAATTAACACTAAATTTCGCACGAAAAACTTGCTCAGTTAGAGTAAAGCAGGGCGCAAACTCCACGGCACATTATACCCAGGGTGTCGCTTCGCTTGCCCTGGGCTGAGGAGGTCATTGGGCTTTCAGCCCGCCTTGGGTTGACAGGGCTATGCGCCACCATTGTCTTTTCAGCCCGCTTGGCTTGGCTTTTGACACATGTCTTCGGCTTTTGCTGGTTCATTATCCTGCTTTTGCTGGTTCATTATCCTGTATTCTCAGAATCATCTTCCTGCTTTTTTCATCTCATTATCTTGCTTTTGCCGACCGCTTTTCCCATCCTTCCCACCGTTAATTTGGGACCAATGTCCATGCGGTATATTACGTCCGCTACCTATTCGGCACATGGTTCGGATGATAGTCCAATGTCATCCGAAAAGCATTAAAACACGCCCAAAATGGGCGTTTGGGACCTTACGTGGCTTTCTTTTTGCTACTTTCTTGCAAGAGGCAAGACGCAGGTGTAACGTGTAAGCGAACACAGGTTGCATAATAATAGATGTTTACGAACACGGTTTCACATTGTGAGTAAAATACCTCGATTACATACGTTTGTTAACGAAAAACGGTTAAATACCTATATATCGTAATATTTTTAAGAAATATTTAACGAAACGCTTGCAAGTTCCATGCATTTTTTATAATTTGCAAACCGAAACCTATTGTATGGCATGAAATTATGCCGCGGATATTAATGAAAAACAATCTTATGAGAGTACGAGTTTTGTTAGCAAGCGCGTTACTGGCCCTATCAACCCAGGCCATCGCGCAGTCGACGGGTACTTTCGGCGGTACCGTTTGCGACGAGAACGGAGAACCGTTGGTCGGAGCCCAAGTGAAGGTCAAAGGCGAACGCCAAGGCACTGTGACAGATGCCCAGGGCAAGTTCACGCTCCCCAAGGGAGTGAAACGTGGCACTGAGGTGATCGTTACCTACGTAGGTATGCAGTCGCAGAGCGTGCGGGCCATGTCGAGCATGCGTGTGGAACTGGTTCCTTCGCAGGAACAGCTCGATGAGTTCCTCGTGGTGGCTTTCGGTCAGCAGAAGAAATCATCATTCACCGGTTCGGCTGGTGTGGTGAAGGCCGACGTGCTCAACAAGAAGCAGCTCACAAACGTACTCAGCGGTTTGAAGGGTGAGGTCGCCGGTGTGCAGATGACCAACACCAGTGGCTCGCCTACTTCAACACCCTCGTTCGCCATCCGCGGCTTTGGTTCGATCAACGCCAACTCGCAGCCGCTCATCATCGTCGACGGTGCTCCCTACGACGGTGGCTGGAACAACCTCAACCCGAACGATGTGGAAAGCATCACCGTGCTCAAGGACGCTGCCTCTAACGCCCTGTACGGTGCCCGTGGTGCCAATGGTGTGATCATGATCACCACCAAGAAGGGCTCCGCCGAGAAGGCTTCCATCACGCTCGACGCCAAGTGGGGCGCCAACAGTCGCGCCACGGTCGATTACGACCGCATCACCGATCCCGCACAGTACTACGAGCTCTATTACAAGGCCCTGTACAACTATAACGTGCGCGATAAGGGCATGTCGGCTTACGACGCACACGTAACGGCCAACAACACCATCGGCATGAATGGCCAGGATGGTGGTTTGGGCTACGTGGTTTATAATGTGCCTAAGGGCGAGTACCTCATCGGTTCCAACGGACGCATCAACCCCAACGCCACGCTCGGAAACCGCGTGTACTACGACGGGCAGTTCTTCACCCTCGCTCCAGACAATTGGGTGGATGAGGCTTTCCGCACCAGCCTCCGCCAGGAGTACAACCTCAATATCTCGGGTGGAACCCAGAAGATGTCGTACTACGCATCGCTCGGTTACCTGAAGAACGAGGGTGTGGTGCGCCATTCCGACTTCGACCGTTACACCGCACGCCTGAAATCAGACTACCAGGCCAAGAAGTGGCTGAAGGTGGGAACCAACATGAACTTCACCCATACCAAGCAGAACAACGTGAGCTCAGGTGGACTGTCGGTCTTCGACGTCACCACGCGTTACGCCCCCATCTATCCCGTTTATATGCGCGACGGCAACGGTAACATCATGATGGACGAGCACGGTAAGATGTACGATTACGGTGCAGGCGCCAACGGCGGCATGCTGCGTCCTACCGACCCCGCACGCAACTTCCTGCAGGCCAATGAGCTCAACACCGATCTTGATGTGATCAATGTGATGACGCTGGCCGGCTTCGCCGACATCACACCGATCGAGGGCCTCAAGATCACGCTCAACGGTACCGTTACCAACAACGAGTCGAAGAGCACCTCTACCATGCAGCCGTTCTATGGCAACACCGCCGACTTGTATCCCGGTGGATTCGTGCAGAAGTCAAACGGACAGAGCTACGCGCTCAACTTCCAGCAGATCGTGAACTATACGCGCTCATTTGGCAAGCACAACGCCTCGTTGATGGTTGGCCATGAGAACTACAGATACAAGGGCAACAGCCTTTGGGCCTCACGAACGAAGATGTTCTCTTACTTCGGCGCACAGGAGCTCGACGCTGCCGTGAAGGAGTTGCACAACGGCGGTAACAGCACACACTACAACACCGAGGGCTTCTTCTCGCGCGCCATGTACGACTACGACGGTCGCTACTTCGCATCGGCTTCGTTCCGTCGCGACGCTTCCTCTAACTTCCATCCCGACCATCGCTGGGGTAACTTCTACTCGCTCGGAGGCGCGTGGATCATCTCGAAGGAAAACTGGTTCGATGTGGACTGGGTCAACATGCTCAAGCTGAAGACCTCTTGGGGTCAGCAGGGTAACGACGCCATCGGCTATTTCAGATACACCGACACTTACTACCTCGACAACTTCAACGGCGAGGTGGCGTTCAAGCAGGGAACCGTGGGCAACCCCAACATCACATGGGAGACCAACTCCAACTTCAACCTCGGTGTAGAGTTTGAGCTCTTAGACCGACGCATCACAGGTAGCGTGGAGTACTTCAGCCGCAAGACCACCGACATGCTCTTCTACGTGTACGTGCCCCAGTCGGGCGGTTACGCTGGATCTTACGACAACGTGGGTGACATGGTGAACCGTGGTGTCGAGTTCGACTTCCACTTCAACCCCATCCGCACGAAGGACGTCAACTGGATGATCAACTTCAACGCCACACACTTCAAGAACGAGGTGACCATGCTGAGCGCCGACAACAGAGGCGCCATGCTCGACGGCCATCCCGGTTACACCGACGGCAACTACTACGTGGGTGAGGGCCTTCCTTACCACACCTTCCGCCTGAAGAAATTCGCTGGCGTCAACGAGAATGGCGAGTCAACATGGTACGTGGAGAATCCCGAGACAGGCGAGCTCTCAGCCACCACAGCCTTCAACCAGGCCTCTTACTTCAACTGCGGCTCTCCCGACCCGAAGCTCTATGGTGGTCTGAGCACACAGCTGAGCCTCTACGGCTTCGACCTCTCAGTGTCGATGAGCTACTCGCTCGGCGGCAAGGCCATGGACTGGGGTTACCAGTCGCTCATGGGCAACCCGAGCACCGTCTACACCGGCTTCTCCTTGCACAAGGACCTGTTCAACGCTTGGTCGGAGACCAACACCAGCAGCCAGATTCCTCGCTTCCAGTATGCTGTTAAGGACATCGACACGCGCTCGGCAGCCACGTCCGACCGCTTCCTCACCGACGCCTCTACGCTCACCCTGCAGAACGTCAACATCGGCTACACACTGCCGAAGCGAATCGTGAGCAAGATTGGCCTGAGTGGCGTGCGCGTCTACGCATCGGGCGAGAACCTCTTCTACCTCAGCAAGCGCAAGGGCTTCGACCCGCGCGGAAGCTTCTGGGGATCATCATCTGAGTCGTCCTACTCACAGGTGCGCACATTCACAGGTGGTCTGACCGTAACGTTCTAACGCAACGAGGTGAACCAACAAACGTATAACCTTTCTAAAAGAATACTATCATGAAAAGATACATAAAGAACATGCTTCTCGCCAGCGCCGCCGTCATGACGCTATGCGGCCTATCAGCATGTATTGACGAGACCGTGCCGACTGACGAGGCCACGCCCGCGACCATCAAGACCGACAGTAAGTCGTTGTCATACTTAGCCAACTCGTTGCCCTCGTTCCTCACCACATGGAACACCTACAATTCGGGCGACTACACGCAGGACTGGGGTTATCCCTGCCAGATGTACATGCGCGACCTGCTTTGCGCCGACTTCCCGCAGAGCGACAATAGCTTCAACTATTGGGACTACATAGAGGATGGATCATCGCTGCGCTACGCTTACTATTACACATTCTATTATTACTATGTGTTTATCAAGAACGCCAATGGTGTTATCAGCGTGGGTAAGGATGCCGTCGACGGTGGCAATGAGGCCGCCAAGAAGTATCTCGGACAGGGATACGGCTACCGCGCCATGCTTTACCTCGACCTGGAGCGCCTCTTCGAGTATAAGAAGACGGGTGTGAGCTACCTCGACAAACAGGCCGACTCGATCGGATGCATGGGCATCACCATTCCTATCGTGACCGAAAAGACCTCGAAGGTGGAGCTCAAGAACAATCCGTGCGCGCCGTTCTACACGATGAACCGCTTCATCATGACCGACCTCAACCGCGCCGAGGAGAACCTCGCAGGCTACAACCGCGAGCACAAGGCCTTCATGGACCAGAGCGTCATCTACGGTCTGAAGACACGTCTGTGGCTCGACATGGCCACACGCTTCGAGAAGAACCCCGCCGACCTGCAGAAGCAGATCGAGGCTGAAAACGCCGACGACGGCTACGACAACCTCGGCATCTCTTCAGTCCTCGAGTGCTACCAGAAGGCTGCCTACTATGCACAGCAGGCCATCGGTGTGGGCAACTACACACCGCTCACAGAGGAGCAGTGGAGCGACCCCGACCAAGGCTTCAACACCGCCAACAACTCTTGGATGCTGGGTACACTCATCAACTCGAAGGAGCAGATCAACGAGCTCTTCTGGTACACGTTCCTCGGCTACATGGCCTCGGAGGCCGACTGGGGTATGTGCACTCCCACTTACAGGGCTTACCGTTGCATCAGCAAGGGTCTATACGACAAGATCGGCACAGGCGATTGGCGCCGTCCCTCATGGATCAATCCTGGCGACGCAGGAAAGACTACCGTGCCCGCTGGCTACAAGACGAAGGTCACAGGCGAGAAGTGGTCTACACTGCCCGCATACGCCAACCTGAAGTTCCGCTCAGGTAGCGGCAACCTCACCGACCTCACCGTGGGTCTGATAGCCTCTCTGCCCATCATGCGCGTGGAGGAGATGTATTTCGACTACTTCGAGTGCATCGCCCACACACAGGGCGTGGCAGCTGCCGCACAGGAGCTCGAGAAGTGGGTCAACCAGTATCGTTACAAGGATGGCTCATACAAGTGCACCGCCACCAACATGAACGACTTCATCGACGCCCTGATGGTTCAGCGCCGCATAGAGCTCTGGGGCGAGGGTCTCGTGTTCTTCGATTACAAGCGCCTCAACCTGCCCGTCATCCGCAAGTATGCCGGCAGCAACTACGCTTCAACCATGCAGCTCAACTCTTACGCTGGCTACGTGGCTCCTTGGATGAACTACATCATCTCCGAGTATGAGCGCAACCACAACCCAGCCGTTGTCATTGGTCCGAACACGTCGGGTGCCATCACACCTTAATACAAGCCAATGGCAAAATGGTATAAACGTACTCTTAACACACTATTAACACCGACTACAATGAGAAAATTAACTAATATCCTATACATGTTCGTCGCTGTTTTCGTAGCGGCCGCCTTCACGGCATGCTCCGACGACGACAATTTCGAGTGGCCCAAGAAGGTGTCGCCCGACAACCCTGGCGTCTATTTCGCATCGTCTAACGAGGCCACGGCTACGCTCACACCTGAGGAGTATGCCCAGAGCCAGTCGTTCACGCTTACCCTGAAGCGTCTCAACAACAAGGGCGAGCTCACCGTGCCCATCATTGTCGACAAGGCCGACAAGGTGTTCACAATTCCCGCCACCGCCACTTTCCAGGACGGCGCGAACGAAACAACCCTCGAGATTAAGTATCCCGGCATGGAGATGCTCCACACCTACACCCTCATCATCCACGTGGATGAGGCTTACACCAACCCGTATGTGGCCACCGACGGTATGGCTTCGTTCAAGTATGAGGCTTCTCTGATCCGTTGGGTGAAGCTCACCGAGGGCGTCTTCAAGTGGAACCAGGGCGAGTTTGCCGACACCCGTTCTGAGATCTATTGGCTCGAGGGCAAGAACCGCTTCCGCATCAACAACTTCCTCAACTCAGGCATCAACTGGGAGTTCTCTATCCTGGCAGCCGATCCGATGGACGCTTCGATGCACGACGCGGCCAACTTCAACCCCAACGACCGTTCTACATGGCATGGCATTCCTTCGCCTTACAACCATTGGGCAGCCGACCCAGCCGGTAAGACTTGCTGGTTCCTCATGCAAGACGCCGACAATGGCATTTACGCTCAGTGGTATCCCGACGGTGAGGAGTTCGTAGGTATCGACTTCGTCAACTTCTGGTACGACACCTCCGACGAGTGGTGGGGCAACGTTGATATGCGCGGCTCAGCCACAGAGCCTTGTTTCAAGCTCATCCCGTTTGTCTATTACACCGACGAAACCGATTCAGGCTACACCGATCTTTACGGATACTGGGACCCCATTGGCTAATGGGAAGCGGCAGTGTTTTATCACTCAATGTTTAACGATTAATGAATACTGTATATGAAATACGATAAGTCAATCATTTCCAGATTAGGCACGATGCTGGCTGTCGCCCTCTTCGCCTTGGTGTCGTTCACCTCGTGCAGCGACGACGACGAGAAGACTCCGTTGCAGATGCCCACCATTTCACAGGATGGTCAGACCGTTAGCTCGTTGGCCTTCCATTGGGATCCCGTAGCCGACGCCACGCAGTATGCCTATGAGCTTGTCGACGCGTTCGACCACGTCATCACCGCCGACGTTACGCAGGCCACGTCGCTTGTGGCCACCGGTCTGAAGGCCAACACCGAGTACACGCTGAAGGTGTGGGCATTCACCGCCCTCAACAGCGACAAGACCACGTCGCCCATCGCTGTGCTCAAGGCTACCACCAGTCAGCAGGTTCCGCTCGTGTCGGTATCGTCGGCCACTACGGCCAACGGCAATGGTGGTGTGACCGTAACGTGGCCCGCCGTGGAGCACGCTTCTGGTTACAGGTATAGCCTCGACACGGGTGTCAGTGGCACCACCACCACCAATAGCGTTACGCTCATTGGCTTGGAGCTGGGTCAGCGCACCATCACCATCGTGGCTTACAGCGACGACGACACCTATAGCGACTCTGAGCCCTTCCAGTTCACGTTCGAGCGCGTTAGAAACGTTCTTTGGCGCCACACCGGTACCTATACCATGAAGAACCTTCCCGATGGCGAAAACAAGTTTGAGGCCGAGATCGTGGCTTACGACGACGGCACTTACTCCATCGAGAATCCTTATGGCGCTGTGGGTTACAGCATCAACTTCATGATCGAGATGAACGACAAGAACGAGTATGAGATGCGTCCTTATGGCTACCCGTTGGAGTCTGGCTTCAATATCGTGAATGTCACCTCTGTATTGGAGCTCGACATGTTCTGCAGCGATGGTCACTCATTCTTCTACGCCGACGAAACAGGTTCGAAGGGTAACCTCTGGTTCTGGGCCATCCTTTACGATGCCAACGGCCAGGTTGGCGCCGGCGCTTACGACGAGTTTGAGTGGGGTTGGGAAGAGAATGGCGAGGCCAACGACCTCGTGGGCACTTACACCGCCACCTGCACAGGTTACGACTACTTTGGTGAGGAATACACCAAGCAGGACGTGAAACGCACAGACGAGGTGCTCGTTCGCCAGATCGACGACACACACATCAAGCTCATCAACTTCTACGGTTGGAACGATGAGAACATCGGCGAGGTCGACAAGCTTTCAAGAACCATCACCTTCAAGCCGGCTACATGGGGCACCTATTACACCTTCGCTTCCGCCAACTCGGAGACGGAGCCAGTCATTGCCCATTACGACGATGATTTCAACATCACCTTCGAAAACTTCACCGCATGGTATGGTGGCAATGCGTTTATCTATACCGATTGCGTCATGAAACGTAAATAAGTATCATAGCCCAAGGCTGTAAGGCCACAAGCCTACTGAGCCTATCGAGTCAACTGTACCATCAAGGGCCAGCCTCGGTAGGCTCATCGGGCATGATGCGCAGCCCTTCTGCCCCCATGAGTTTATGGGGCTTTGGGCATTCCCCCCGAATAAGAATCAACAACATTGCATCGATTTATGAAAAAGTACACTACCCTTCTCCTATTTCTTGCCTTAGCGCTCTCGGCCACCTTCGTTCCTGCCACCGCTAAGGAGCGTTCGCCCCAGGACATAGCCCGCATCGCCAAGCGCCTCATTGCGCCTGCTGCCGTGAAGCGCTCAATGGCTGCCGGCAAGGTGACGCCCGAACTGAAGAAGCTTTCTGCCACCAAGGCATATACCGTCATGGGCTACGACGACGGCGGCTTCGCCATCATCGCCAACGACGACGCCAACACGCCGGTGGTGGGCTATTCGGCCGACAACCTGTTTGCCACCGACAACCCCGCACTGTCGTGGTACCTCTCGATGGCCGAGCAGAAGCTCAACGATCGCGCCATGGTTGCGCCGCATCGTGCGGTGCGTGTGCCCAGCGACTGCAAGACGTCGGTGAGCCACCTCGTGGAGTCTAAGTGGGACCAGGGGAAGCCCTACAATTCGCTTTGCCCGAAGAATTCGAGTGGTAGAAACTGTGTAACGGGATGTGTGGCCACCGCCATGGCGCAGATTCTCTATTACCATAAATATCCCACCACAGGTAAGGGAACCAATTTTACGTTCTTTGAGAACAAGAAGTACACGGTCGATTATTCGCAGGCCACTTACAATTTCGACGACCTGCTGCCCGACTATTCCAATGGTTTCAACGTGACGCAGAAGCGTGCCATCGCTACGCTCATGTACCATTGCGGCGTGGCTGCCCACATGACATACGGCATCGATGTCAGTGGCGCTTATCTGTACGACGCTGCCGACGGACTGGTTGACAACTTCGGCTATTATGCGCAGTATTATGGCTACAAGGATTATCCTGAGCCCAACAACTACGACAACGCCAAGTGGTGTGAGGTGGTGTATCGCGAGATCAGCGCCGGCAACCCCGTGCTGTACGCCGGTGGCTCCAAGTATAATGGCACCGCTGCTTTCCACTGCTTCGTGCTCGACGGCTACGACGCCAATGGCAACGTGGGTGTGAACTGGGGTTACAGTGGCCGTGGCGACGGTTACTTCCGTCTCGATGCCATGGATTGCATCATCGGCACCTATCATGAGCAATACAGCTATAGCTTCGACATGGTGGTGGTTCACCGCCCCGAGCAGGGACCTGTGAAGTACGACCTTGTGCCGGTTACGGACATTCGCGACATCAACGCTGAGGCCAATGAGGCTGCTCCCACACGCGTCTACGACGCTGCGGGCCGCCAGATCGACGCTAACCGCGCCCAGAAGGGCCTCGTCATTGAGCGCCAGGGCAACCAGGTTCGCAAGGTGTTGAAGTAAGCGAAATGGCACTGCGTGGCCTATCTCTGACTCAAGAGAGATAGCCCAATCAAGTGGAATTATCAAGTAAGAGAGAGAGCCCAGCAAGGCGTATCGGGCAAACGGGCACGGTGCGCTTGCTGGGCTTGTTGTGTCGCCCCCCCCCCTGGTGTGGGTTGGCTTCTTCGGTAAGCTATGCTTGGGGCTAAGCCTTTAGGGTTTAAGCTTTTCGGGCTTGGCCTTTATTCTGCCTTACCTCTATTGCTTATAAAACTCGGTGAAGACCTTTACGGTGTAGAGGTGGTCTTGGACGCTGCCGGTCTCGCGTATGCTGTGCATGGCGAGGATGGCGTTGCCCATGTCGACGCCCTGCAGGGGAATCGAGGAGGCGAGGATGTTGCCGAGGGTGCTGCCGCCCGCCACGTCGCTGTGGTTCACGAAGCGCTGGCAGGGCACGCCGGCCTTCTCGCAGAGCGATGCGAAGATGGCTGCCGAGGCTGCGTCGCTCGCATATTTCTGTGCGGCGTTGAACTTGATGACCGGTCCGCCGCCCAGCATGGGATGGTTTGTCGGGTCGTACTTCTCGGCGTAGTTGGGATGCCAGGCATGGGCGTTGTCGGCCGAGATCATGAAGGCGCGCTCCACAGCCTGGTAGTAGGCCTCCTCGGTGTGGCTCTGGGCCAGGGCGATGCGCTGCAACAGGTAGGCCAGGAACGGACTGGCCGCCCCCTGCTTGGTCTGCGATCCCGTCTCTTCGTTGTCGAAGATGGCGAGCACCTGCGTGGTGTCGGTGGTGTCGGCAGCCAACAGCGCCTCCAGGCCGGCGTAGCACATCGAGAGATCGTCGAGACGGCCCGACGAGATGAACTCGTTGTGTGCGCCGAAGGTGCAGGCAGGCGACGCGTCGGCCAGGTAGAGGTCGAAATCGAGGATGTCCTCGCGCTTCACGGGGCGTTGCTTGTTGAGCTCTTCCACGATGATGTTCATCAGGAGGTTGCCCTCCTCCAGTTGGCTGGTCACCTGTCCGAGCAGCGGCAATACATCTTTTTGTCGGCTCAGTTTCACGCCGTCGTTCACCTGGCGGTTGAAATGGATGGCGAGGTTGCTGATCTGCAGCAACGGGCGGCGCACATGCATGAGCATCGTGATGGGGTGCATCACGTCGTCGCCGCGCACGATGACACGGCCGGCGAGCGTCAGCGGCCGGTCGAACCAGGTCGACATGATGGGGCCGCCATACACCTCGGTGTTGAGCTTCACCAGGCCACCCTCGGTGAGCATCTCCGCGTTGGGCTTGATGCGGAAGGTGGGCGAGTCGCTATGGGCGCATATCATGTGGAAGCCCGCTTCGGAGAGCGGCTGGCGCCCTATGCGGAAGGCGTAGACCGATGAGGCGTTCTTGGTGGCGAAGAGGCAGTCGCCGGCCTTCACCTCGCCAAGCGGTTGGCGGGCGTCGAGGCGGCGGAAGCCAGCAGCCTCCAGGCTGTCGGCAATGTTCTTGACGGCCAGGAAATTTACGGGCGAGGCGTCAAGGAAAGAAAGAAGACGGTTAATCATAAAGATGGGTTTGAGGGTTGATGATGGGAAGAAGCGGGCGCAAATATGCGCCCGAAATTCTTTTCGCAAGCGGGTGCTGGGCCAGTGACGGGCGGGCTGCGAAGCCTGGGCGGTGCGAAGCCTTGGCAGGGCCGGTGACAGGCGAGCTGCGGTGCGGGGCTGGTGCGGGCTGCGGGTGCTGGGTTGGGGCCTGCTGCGAAGCCTGGGCAGGGCTGGGCTGCTGCCCTGCCCAGGCTTATCGGTTACAAGCCTCTTGCCTTCAGGAAGGTGGAGGCGTCGGGCTGCTTCATTCCCGTGAAGTCGGTGAACATCTCCATGGGGTCTTTGGTGTTGCCACGGCTGATGATCTTATCGCGGAAGGCTTGGCCCACGGCGGGGGCGAGGGCGCCATGCTTGGCGAAGTAGTCGGCGATGTTCACGGCCAGCACCTCCGTCCAGAGGTAGCTGTAGTAGCCGGCAGCGTAGCCGCCACCCCACACATGATTGAAATAGGATGTGATGTAACGCGGCGGGATCTGCGTGTTGAGCAATCCCACGTTGTGCAGTTGCTCCTTCTCGAAGGCGCCAGCCATGTAGACCGATGGCACCTCCTCGGCGCTGATCTTATGCCAAGCGAGGTCGAGGCAGGTGGCTGCGAGGTTCTCGCCCAAGGCGTAGGCCGTTTGGAAGTTGATGCTCTTCAGCATGCGCTCCTTCAGTGCGGCGGGCATGGGCTGTCCGGTCACGGCGTGGCGCGCGAAATGGTCGAACACCTCAGGAATCTGGGCGAACGACTCGTTGAACTGCGACGGCATCTCCACGAAGTCGCGTGGCACGGCCGTTCCCGACAGTGCGTCGTACTGGCAGTTGGAGAGTATGCCATGCAAGGCGTGTCCAAACTCATGGAACATGGTGCACACCTCGTCCCATGTGAGGAGCGACGGCTGTCCCTCGGGCGCCTTGGCGTTGTTGCACACGTTATAGATGACGGGCAACTGGTGGCGCTGTCGGCTCTGCTTGGCGAAGCTGCTCATCCATGCGCCGCCCCGCTTTGTGGGCCTGCGGAAGAAGTCGCTGTAGAACAGGGCGATGGCCTTGCCGTTGCGGTCGAACACCTCAAACACCTTCATGTCGGGATGATAGGTGGGGATGTCCTTGCGCTGCTTGAATGTCAGGCCGTAGGCGCGGTTGGCGGCGTAGAACACGCCATTGATCTGCACACTGTCGACATTGAAGTAAGGCTTCACCTCATCGTCGGTGATGTTGAGCATTTCCTTCTTCATCTTTGCCGAGTAGTAGAAGCGGTCGTAGGGCTGCAGGCGGAAATCCTTGCCCTCGGTGCGCTGCGCGTATTGCTCAATGGCGCGCGTCTCGGCGTCGGCCTTGGGCGCATACTCGCTGATGAGTTGTGTGAGGAAATTGTCCACGTTCTTCACATTCTTCGCCGTGGTGCGCTCCAATGCGAAGTCGGCGTAGGTGTCGTAGCCCATGATCTTCGCCTTCTCGGCGCGCAGTTTCGCTATCTCCACCACGATGGGGAACGTGTTGAATTTCGGGTTGGTGCCATCGGCGCGATGAATGCTGGCCTCATACACCCTGCGTCGCAAGTCGCGGTTGGCCAGGTTGGCGAGAATGGGCTGCTGCGTGGTGTTGATGATCACGATGCAGTAGGGCGCCTTGGCCCCACGGCTCTGCGCGTCGTTCTTACACTGCGCAATGTCGGCTTCGCTCAGTCCGGCCAGTTCCTCCTTGCTTTTTACCCACACCACGGCGTTGTTGGTGGCGTCGGGCAGCAGGTCGCCCCATTGCTGTTGCAGGTCGGAGATGCGCGAGTTGATCTGCTTCATGCGCTCCATCTTATCGGCGGGCAACAGTGCTCCCGAGCGCACGAATCCCTTGTAGACGATCTCCGTGAGGCGCTTGTCCTCGCCCTTGAGTTTCGCATACTCGTTGTCGTACACATATTTCACACGCTCGAAGAGCTTCTTGTTGAACGAGATCTCGTTGCTCAGGTCGGTCATCATGGGCGACACCTTCTTCTCCGTCTCGGCGATGACGGGCGTCTTGTGGGCGCTGGTCAGACCGAAGAACACGCTCGTCACGCGGTCGAGCACCACGCCACTCTCCTCATAGGCGAGGATGGTGTTGGCGAAGGTGGGTTTCTTCTTGTTGTCCACGATCTTCTGGATGTTGGCGCGTTGTATCTTGATGGCCTCCTCGATGGCCGGCAGGTAGTCGGACTCCTGAATCTTGTTGAAGTCGGGCGCTCCAAAGGGCAGACTGCTCTTCTGCAACAACGGGTTCTGCCGACCCGCTGACTGGGCCGACGCGGGGGCTGGCGCCTGCAACAGGGCAGCGGCCAAGCCGAGGGTTAAGAAAGAACGGTTAAGTCTCATATTAGATTTTGTTAGTACTGATGCGATAAAATCGCATAGTTATTAAAATTCATCAAATAAA
>NZ_JAXVAE010000070.1:0-35243 GCF_037460745.1 Hallella sp.
ATATACAAAAGGAGGGTGCACCATAAATGACCATAGTCAATTATGACACACCCCCAACCCCTTTCGACAAGAGGCGGAATGCAGATGGCTAACTTCGTGAACTACTCGCAGTTGTGTGCGGCATTGGAGCATACGGCGAAGGATTCTGCTTATCGTTCTTACATAGGTCTTGGGCTTGAGTCGAGGGGGTTGAGGAGTTTGATGATTGAGGTCATAAACAATTTAACACTTTGATAAAATGATGTGCTTTTATCAGATTTCCTAATGACGTACTTTTGCAGCGTAAGATTTAACACTAAAGAATTATGAAGAACGAAATGAAGATTTTCGAGAGTCCCGAGTTCGGAAGGGTAAGGACGGTGACTGACGAGAAAGGTGAGCCATGGTTCTGCTTGGCTGATGTGTGCAAGGTGCTTGGGCTTCAACGTTCAGCTGTCATGAGAAGACTTGAAAAGGGGGGTATTTCAAGTCACCCCCTTTCAACCAAGGGAGGAAGACAACTTATAGCCTTTGTTAACGAGGACGGTCTGTACGACGTAATCCTCGACAGCCGCAAGCCTTCGGCAAGGGCTTTCCGCAAGGGGGTCACCTCCGAGGTGCTGCCGCAAATCCGCAAGATGGGCGGCTACATCCCTCTGCATGAGGACGACGACGAGAAGACCATCCTGGCCAAGGCCGTAACCATCCTGCAACGCACGCTCAAGCAGAAAGACGACCTGCTCGAGGCCCAGCGCCCCAAGGTGCAGTTTGCCGAGGCCGTTACCACCGGCGACGGGTGCATACTGATGAGCGAGATAGTCAAGTTGCTCATACGCTACGGCGTCACGAAACGTTACATTGTTACATGTTACATGTTACAATAAGGTGGTTCCACATGTCGCGCAGCCGTCATTCATCGGGCGCCCACCTCCTACGGCGATGGCCTCAGGGGGTAAGTCAGCAACCCATATTTCACATTCAACATGGAATATCCCCTCGACAACAAAAAAACTAAAAAAAACATTGAAAACGGCAGGTGTGGATTAAAAATATAGTATCTTTGTAAAAACAATAAAACGGTAGATCGATGCTGGAGTTTAAGAATGTAAGTGTTCGCTTGTCGCCCGAGCGCCTGTCGCCGGCCTTCTCGCTGGCGATGGATGGTGGCGAGGTGGCGTGCCTCTCGGGCGGCGCTGGCACGGGAAAGAGCTTGGTGCTCATGGCCATCTTGGGCTTGGTGCCGTTGGCTTCGGGCTACATCACGATCGACGGCGAACTCGTGACGCCCGGCTCCAGCGCCTATTTCCGTCGGCTAATAGCCTATGTGCCGCAACGCATGCCGTCGGTGCGCATGAAGGTGGGGCAACTGTTCGGCGAGCTCATCGGCTTGTCGGTCCATGCTGGCGACGACCTCGACCTGTTGGCCTTGAGAAAGCGGTGGAGCGCCCTGGGCCTTCCCGCCGACCTCGACGAGCGGTGGACGAACGATGTCGACGCCCCTCTGTTGCGCACGGCCATGCTGGCCGCCGTTCCGTTGCTCCATAAGCCCATCGTGCTGGTCGACGACCCCGCACCGCAAGTGGTTGCCCATGGCGCCCTGCAAGAGCTGGCGGCCAGTGGGGTGGAGGTGCTTTTTGCCACACGCCAGGACGGTTTGCCGTGTCATAAAATCGTAAAACTCTGAACCATGAATATATCCGTGCTTGGACTTGTGTTGGGGCTGCTGTTGCTCGCCCTGCCCATTTATATCATCTATGCCTTTGACCTCCGCCTGATGCGACGCCTGTTGAAGTCGTTGGCTATGATGGCAGTCATGGTGTCGGCCTTTGGTGCCATTACGGCTCTGCTGATGACATGTAACATACTGTGGGTCAACATCTTGGTTGGCGTGGCTCTTGCGTTGCTCTCATCGGTGGTCGTGGTGTTGAGGTCGGGCCTTCGCCAACGCAGGTTGCTTCTGCCTGTGATGGCGGCCAGCGTGGCGCCCCTGCTGCTCGTGAGCCTTTATGTGCTGCTGTTGGTGCTCTCGCTGAAGGAGCCCTTCGACACCCGCTTCTTCATCCCCATGCTTGGCCTGATGGTGGGCATGGCGTCGGGGCTCATCGCCCGTGCCCTGCACGCCTACTATATGGGCTTGGCGCACCACAACGAACTCTATTATTACCTCTTGGGCAATGGCGCCACCCATCGCGAGGCCGTCCGCCATTTCGTGCGACGCGGTTTCCAGGCCGCCCTGGTGCCCGTGATGAGGCAGATGAGCTGCATGTTTCTTACCACGGCGCCCGCGCTCATGCTCGGCCTGGTGATGAGCGGAGTGGGGGTGTGGACGGCGGCCCTGCTGGAGGTGGTGGTGCTGCTGGCCGTTACGGTTTACGCCCTCACCACGTTTTGGTTGGCCATCCTCTTGTCGCGCCGCTACGCCTTCGACGAGTATGAGCGGTTGCGCCCCATGAAGAAAGGCGAAGCGCCTGTTGCGCCTACCAGCCCCGTCGCTCCTGAACGGGTGGAGCGGATGGATCGGGAGGAGTAATTAGTTTGACGCTCGTTATCCAATCTTTCAGCACCCCGGCATATTGGTTTTGCGAGTCGGCCACGATGAGCAGCACACGCGAACCGTCGGTCAGCGTCGGTCCCAGGCACATGCCCTCATAGTTGGCGAAGCTTCGGTCGAAAACCGTCAGTTTTGTGCGCCACGACGTGAGCAGCCGCTTGGGCAGAGGCGTGTGGGCCACGGCATCGGCGCCCTGCGGCTCCACCCTGTAGAGTTTGCACACCACAAACGCCCCCACCTTCATTTTGGGCACGTAGGCCTCGCGCTCCAGCACGAGCAAGGCGCCATCGTCGAGCGCACAAATTGTTCCTACGCCATGGGCATAGTGGAGCGCTTTGGCATGGTTGGCCAATGGTGCGTCGAGCCTGTAGGCGAACGATTGCAGAGGCTGAAGGTCGTCGCCAAACGATTGCAAGACGATGTTTCCACTTTCGTTGCACGTCCAGTAGCGATGCGTGAGGGCGTTGTAGGACAAGGCCTCCAACCCCAGGTTGCCCGGCAGGTGCGCAAACACGTCTGGGAGGGCCAGTTGCCGCCCTGTGCGCCGCCCATCCATGCCATATTCCATGATGCGGTTGTCGGCCTCGCCGCTGACCCATACCGTGTTGGTATGCGCATTATAGGCCACCCCCTCATCGTCGCGCCCAGGATGACCGCTGCTGCGGAACCCCATGTTGTAGGCGCCTTTCACCTCTCCGTTGACGCTGTCGGTCACGATGCGGAAAACAAAGAAGCCATCGTCGGCCGACTTGTCGCTCACCACGGCATATTGGTCGCCGCCCAACCACGCTATGCCACTATAGTTGCCCGCAGGGATCGATTTTGGGAAGGCGTGCTGCGTATTTTTGCGCACCTCCACTTGCGCGCGAGCAGTTGATATGCAAATCGTTAAGAATAAGAAGAATATGATGCGTTTCATGATCGTTTTATCATTCTAACGGATGAAAAAACAATTTATTGTCTTGCAAAAAAGTATCCATTTGTTTGGAAGATAAAAAGTAAAATGCTATATTTGCAGATGAAAAGGAGAAACCCTTTGGGAGTTGTATCGGTTCGATCGGGATACTCATCAAATTACATTGAAAACTGAGATGTATCTCTTGCCAATGGCGGGCCACATAAATCGCCTTTGCGACTAAGCTTCAAGCCGGTGGATTACAAAGACGGAGAGCGCTCACAACTTTTATAGCTGGAGTTTTCATCACATCATCGGTATGATTCCCATTTAACATTCGGAGAATTGAGTAAGTGAGAACGCCTCACCTCAGTTCTCCTTTTTTAATTAAATATAGAACATGTTTAGCGGAATAGTAGAAGAAATGGCGACCGTTGTCGCAGTAAGGAAATACCAAGAAAACATCGACTTCACCCTGCGCTGCTCCTTCGTGGATGAGCTCAAGATCGACCAGAGCGTGGCCCACAACGGCGTGTGCCTAACCGTGGTCGACATAGCCGACGGTGCCTATACCGTGACCGCCATGAAGGAAACCCTCGACCGCACCAACCTCGGCCTGCTCAAGCAAGGCGACAAGGTGAACGTGGAGCGCTCCATGATGATGAACGGGCGGCTCGACGGCCACATCGTGCAGGGACACGTGGACGAAACGGCCACCTGCGTGGCCATGGAAGACGCCGACGGAAGCACTTATTTCACCTTCCAATATAAGGCCGACAAGGAAATGGCAAGGCGAGGCTACTTCACCGTCGACAAGGGGTCGGTGACCGTCAACGGCGTGTCGCTCACGGTGGTCGGCCCCACCGACAACACGTTCCAAGTGGCCATCATTCCTTACACCCGGCAGAACACCAACTTCTGCGACATCAGGGTCGGAACCGTCGTCAACCTCGAGTTCGACATCCTCGGCAAGTATATCGCACGCTTGCAGCACTTCGCATAATATTAATAAGGTGGGAAATGTTACGAAATGTAATGTTTCCCATTTTTATTGTTAATAAACACTTACTTCAATAAACCATACTTACTTTCTTACATCCTATAATCGTTTTTTGAACAAATTACCAAAGATGACAATGAAGAAATCGTTTTTCGCATCGGCTCTTGCCCTGTTGCTGCTCGCCCCCGTTTCGGTGGAGGCTCGCCAATGGACGTTGCAAGACTGCATCCAGTATGCTTTGCAAAACAACATCACCCTCCAAAAGTCGCGCGTTCAGCATCTCAGCGCCTTGGAGGACGTGAAGCAAAGCCAGGCCGCCCTGCTGCCCACGCTCTCGGCCTCGACATCCCAGAATGTGTCGTACAACCCTTGGCCCGAGACAGGGTCGTACATGATTGCCGGCGACAAGGTGCAGACCAACGTCGACAAGGTGTACTACAACGGAACCTATAGCATCATGAGCAACTGGACCGTGTGGAACGGAAACCGCAACCGCAACCAAGTGAAATTGAACAAGGTGACCGCCACACAAGCCGCACTCGACAGCGCCACCACCGCCAACTCCATCCAGGAGCAGATCACCCAGCTCTTTGTGCAGATACTCTATTGCAAGGACGCCATAGAGGTGAGCAAGGCCACGCTCGAAACATCAAGGAAAAACGAGGAGCGCGGACAGGAGTTTGTGAAGGTGGGAAGCATGAGCAAGGCCGACCTCGCACAGCTCACCGCCCAGAGAGCGCAAGACGAGTATGCCGTGGTGCAGGCCGAGAGCAACCTCCGCGACTTCAAGCGACAGCTCAAGCAGCTGCTCCAGATCACCGACCAGGAGGAGTTTGACGTGACGGCCGACGTGCCAACCGACGAGGTCGCCCTGCAGGCCATACCCGGCGTGACGAACGTGTATGAGGCCGCCCTGGGAATCAGACCCGAGATTAAGAACGCACAGCTCGGCATAGAGAGCAGCGACCTGCAAATAAAGATTGCCAAGGCGCAGAAGTTGCCCACCATCGGCGTGAACGCAGGAGTGAGCACCAACACCACATCGATGAACAGCAACAATTGGGGAACGCAGCTCAAGAACAATTTCACCCTCGGAGGCGGCCTGTCGGTAAGCATACCCCTCTTCGACAATCGGTCCACCAAGACCGCCGTCAACAAGGCACGGCTCGCCAAGCAGACCTACGAGCTCGACCTCAAGGACAAGCAGACCACACTCTATTCAACCATCGAGAACTACTGGTTGCAGGCGGTCAACAACCAAGCCCAGTTCAAGAGCGCCCAGGTGAGCACACAGAGCGCCCAGGAGAGCTATGAGCTGCTGAGCGAGCAGTTTCAGCAGAACCTCAAGAACACCATTGAGCTCATGAACGGAAAGGATGCGTTGCTCAAGGCCCAGCTCAGCGAGTTGCAAGCCAAGTATCTCGCTATCCTCAACATCCACATGCTGAAGTTCTACCAGAACGGAACGCTGAAATAACGCAAGGCTAAGACAACAGGATAATAACAAGCATAACATATAGGATGAAAACAAAGAAAGTAAGTATGGTTTGGATAGCGGTGGGCGTTGTCGTCATCGTCGCTGTCGCAGCCTTCCTCCTGTCGGGTGGCAAGAAGAAGGAAGAAGTGAATTTCAAGACGGAGAAGGTGGCCAAGGTCAACATTCTCAACAGTATTACCGCTACCGGAACCATCGAACCGGTAAACGAGGTGACCGTAGGAACGCAGGTGTCGGGTATTGTCAGCAAGCTCTACGTCGACTACAACAGCGTGGTGAAGAAAGGGCAGGTCATCGCCGAGCTCGACAAGTCGAACCTTATGAGCCAGTTGAATACCGCCAAGGCGCAGCTCTCCCAGGCGCAAGCCTCGCTTAGAAGCGCGCAAAGCGACCTCGCTTACCAGAAGGCCAACTACAATCGCTACAAGACCCTCTACCAGAAGGGTCTCATCTCGGCCAACGATTATGAGACCGCACGTCTGAGCTATCAGACAAGCCAACAGACCGTGGTCTCGCGAAAAGACCAAGTGGTGTCGGCGCAAGAAGAGGTGTCGCGCGCGCAGACAAACCTCAGTTACGCCACCATCACATCGCCCATCGACGGCATTGTGGTGAGCAAGAGCGTGGAGGAAGGACAGACCGTGAACGCCAACATGAGCACGCCTGACCTGTTTACCATTGCGCAAGACCTCACCAATATGCAGGTGGTGGCCGATGTGGATGAGGCCGACATAGGCGATGTGAAGAAGGGCGAGCGCGTAACGTTTACCGTTGACGCCTATCCCGACGACACCTTCGAGGGCGTGGTGACGCAAGTGCGCCTGGAGGCCACCACCACCAATAACGTGGTGACCTACGAGGTGGTGATTAGTGCGCCCAACGCCGACATGAAGCTCAAGCCCGGACTTACCGCAAACGTGGTGATTTACACCCAGGAGAGCAATGGCGTGCTGAGCGTGCCCAGCAAGGCCCTGCGCTACACACCCACCAAGGAGACCATCGGCGCACGCAAGATGAAAGACGTGAGCAACGCCAAAAACAAGGTGTGGACGCTCGAGGGCAATACGTTGGTGGCCCACAAGGTGAACATCGGCATGTCGGACGGCACACACACGCAAGTGCTCAGCGGCATCAAGGAAGGACAAGTGGTCATCACGGGAGTGGCCATGAATACCGACGACCAGACGGCCGACGATAGCTCCGACGAGTCGGTGTCGAGCCCCTTCCAGCCAGGCCCTCCGGGAAAGAACAAGAAGAACGGCAAGTAAGAATGGTTCCTGAAAGAAGATGCTTATGAAAGATCATCAAATCAATAAGGACATGGAAGACAAGAAAGTCGTCATCGAACTCCAAAATGTGAAGCGCGACTTCCTTGTTGGCGACGAGATGGTGCATGCGCTTCGCGGCGTGTCGTTTAAGATCTACGAGGGCGAGTTTGTTACCATCATGGGTAAGTCGGGATCGGGAAAGTCGACGCTCCTCAACCAGTTGGGATGTCTCGACACTCCTTCGAGCGGCGAATATTACCTCGATGGCGTGTCGGTCAGAACCATGTCGCGCTCGCAGCGTGCCGTGCTTCGCAACCGCAAGATCGGCTTTATCTTCCAAAACTACAACCTCTTGCCCAAGACGACGAGTGTGGAAAACGTGGAGTTGCCGCTCATGTACAACTCGACCGTGTCGGCAAAGGAGCGGTTCGACCGGTCGGTGGAGGCCCTGAAGGCTGTGGGGTTGGGCAACCGACTCTACCATAAGTCGAACCAGATGTCGGGAGGACAGATGCAGCGTGTGGCCATCGCGCGCGCCTTGGTCAACAATCCAGCGGTCATCCTCGCCGACGAGGCAACAGGAAACCTCGACACACGTACCTCGTTTGAGATACTGGTGCTCTTCCAGAAGCTCTATGCGGAGGGAAGAACCATCATCTTTGTGACGCACAACCCCGACATCGCCAACTATTCCAGCCGAAACATTATGTTGCGCGATGGGCGTGTCATTAGTGACGAGTACAACAACAACATCCTTAGCGCCGCCGAGGGGTTGGCCGCGCTTCCGCCAAATACGGACGAATAATGAACTACACGAATCTATTTAAAATAGCCCTCAGAGCCATTTTCGCCAATAAGATGCGCTCGTTCCTCACGGCATTGGGCATCATCATTGGTGTGGCATCGGTCATTACGATGCTGGCCAT
Organism: Hallella sp.; assembly: GCF_037460745.1. NCBI lineage: Bacteria > Pseudomonadati > Bacteroidota > Bacteroidia > Bacteroidales > Prevotellaceae > Hallella > Hallella sp. The sequence goes on from NZ_JAXVAE010000070.1 coordinate 8,115, forward strand.
CGGACAAGGATCCAAGCGGAGCATTCAGGCCAACATCGCAGAGATGGGCTCCAACATGATTATGGTGCATCCGGGAGCCGACATGCGAGGTGGCGTGCGACAGGACCCGTCGGCCATGCAGACCCTTAAGCTCACCGACTATCAGACCCTGAAGGACGAGTGCTCCTACATCAAGGCCATCAGTCCGGTGGTGAGCACCAGCGGTCAGTTTATCAATGGCAATAACAACACGCAGTCGACCATCTATGGCGTGAACCAAGAATATCTGGGCATTCGACAGTTGAGCGTTAGCGATGGAGAGCTCTTCTCCGACCAGGAGTTGAAGGCGAGTGCGAAGGTTTGCATCCTCGGACAGACTGTAGTTGACTATCTCTTCCCTGACGGAACCGATCCCGTGGGCAAGGTTGTGCGATTCAACACCATACCTTTCCGCGTGATAGGTGTGCTGAAGAAGAAAGGCTACAACTCGATGGGTATGGATCAGGACAACCTGGTGCTGGCGCCTTACACCACGGTGATGAAGCGCATTTTGGCACAGACATACCTGAGCGAGATACAGGCATCGGCCATTACGGAGGACGTAACCGACAAGGCCACGGTCGAGATAACCTCCATCCTTCGACGTAACCATAAGCTCAAGGACGCCACGGAGACGACGCAAGGCGACGACGACGATTTCAACATCCGCTCGCAGGAGGAACTGTCGTCGATGATGAACTCCACCACCAATATGCTGACCATATTGTTGGGATGTGTGGCAGGAATTTCGCTCATCGTGGGCGGCATTGGCATCATGAACATCATGTATGTGAGCGTTACGGAGCGTACCCGAGAGATAGGCTTGCGCATGAGCGTGGGAGCGCGTGGCGTAGACATCCTCAACCAGTTTCTCATCGAGGCTATCATGCTGAGCGTAACGGGAGGACTTGTGGGAGTGATATTGGGAATAGGGGCGAGCTACGCCGTGAAGATGTTGGCCCATTGGCCCATCTACATCGAGGTGTGGACTATCATCATGAGTTTCGCCGTGTGTACCTTCACCGGCGTGTTCTTTGGTTGGTATCCGGCTAAGAAGGCGGCGCGCCTCGATCCCATAGAAGCCATTAGGTATGAATAAATAGGTATAGGTATGGATAAGAAGTAACGAGCCACGGTTGTTAAGGACAAAGAGAAAGGGCAACGGCCATCATGGTCGTTGCCCTTTTATGATTGTGCCATCATCAGGAAGCGATGGATGTTGTCGGTTGTAAACAGCCTCGGCAGTTTGGTATTTTGCCTGCCTCGCCAGTTCTTATCAGTTAGAGGCGCAGGCGCTCGAGGATGTCGGCCATCTTCTGCTTGGTCTCGATCTTCGTGGGCACAAGCGGAAGGCGGAGCTGGTTCTCGATGAAGCCCATGTCGTTGAGCAACGCCTTCACGCCGGCAGGGTTGCCGTCGACGAAGAGAAGGCTGTAGAGCTCGGTGAACATGTGGTGGATCTTGCGGGCCGGCTCATATTCGCCCTTGAACTCCAACCGAATCATGCGTGAGAACTCGCGGGGAAGGGCGTTGCCAATGACCGAGATAACGCCGGCCGCGCCACTCGCCACCATGGAGAAGGTGAGGGCGTCGTCGCCGCTGATCACGTCGAAACGGTCGGGCTTGTTGTAGATGATCTCATCGACCTGCTCAAGACTTCCCGCTGCCTCCTTGATGCCTACGATGTTCTCACATTCGTGGGCCAATCGCAAGGTGGTCGACGCCTTCATGTTTACGCCCGTTCTGCCTGGCACGTTGTAGAGCACAAGCGGCAGTGGACTGGCCTTGGAGATGGCCTTGAAATGCTGGTATAGACCCTCTTGCGAAGGCTTGTTGTAGTAGGGGCAGATGCTCAGGATGCCATCGATGCCGCTCCAGTCGGTCGATTGCATCTCCTCGATGACAGCGGCTGTGTTGTTTCCGCCGCAATATTTCAGAATGGGAACGCGGCCATTCACCACATCCTTGACGAGCTGCGTAATCTTATCCTTCTCCTCTTGGGTCAGACAAGGTGCCTCGGCGGTAGTGGCCAGAATGCAAAAGAAATCGGCCCCGTGGTTGAGCTGGTGCTCCACAAGACGCTTGAGCGATTTGTAGTCAACTTCTCCCTCGGGTGTGAACGGTGTGATGAGGGCTATACCTAATCCCTTAAAGATATTGCGTGCCATTATGAATGATTTTCAATAGTGAACCAAATGTGCGTATTCTTAACAAATGCTTTTGCAAAGATACGATTTTACTTTCATGTTGCAAAAGAAATGTAACAAAACCTTTCAATAATTGATTTTATTTGCTTCCGATATATAGGAATACCATGCCCAAGAGCACCAACGCAAGGTCGATGGCCTTGGCGCGAAGGTTCCGCTCGTGGAAAAACAGTCCGCCAAAAAGGAAGCTGACGATGACGCTTCCTCGGCGAATCATCGACACAATGGAAATCATGGCGCCGGGAAGGCTCAGGGCATAGAAGTAGGCGAAGTCGGCCGCGCTCAGGAAGAGGCTGATGCCGATGATGCTCCAGTCCCAACGAAAAGGAGTGGTGTGCTTATGGGTGGGCCACCACAGAATGGCCATCATCAGGCCCATCATGCCCATCTGGTAGAGGTTGTACCACGACTGCACGGCCATGCGGTCGATGCCCACTCCACCATTGGACGGATCGGCCATGAGATACTTGTCGTAGAGCCCGCTGATGGCGCCGAGTACGGCTGCCAGCACAATGAATCCTATCCAACGGTTGTGCTCGAAGTCGATGCCTTCCTTCTTGCCCGAACGGCTCAACATGAAGAAGGAGCCGATGGCCAGCAATACACCGATCCATTGCCACACGTTGAGGCTCTCGCCAAACACCAATAGTGCGCCCACCAATACCATTACGGGACGGGTGGCGTTGATAGGACCCACAATGGTGAGGGGAAGGTGTTTCATGCCGAAATAGCCGAAGATCCAGCTGGAGAGCACAATGAGGCTCTTCAGAATGATGTACTTATGGATTTCCCATCCGCCGCCGCCCACGTGGAAGATGGAGGTTTCGGGAAGGGCGCCCGTGGCGGAGAAGATGATGAAGGGCAGGAAGATGAGCGACGAAAACACCGTGTTGAGAAACAATACGGGGATGACGGCGTTGGAGAGTAGCGATTTCTTCTTAAACGAATCGTAGAAACCCAAAAGGGTTGCCGAAAGGAAGGCCAATAGTAACCACATGTCCTGAATACTATATATAATAGGTGTTAATAATCTACTTGCCAAAGGAACAGGCCGTTGGCAGGCATCGATTCGCCCGCGTCGGAGCGTGTACCGCCCTGGAGGATGCGGTCAAACTGCTCCAGGCTTATGCGCTTGCGTCCCACGTCGACCAAGGTGCCTACTACGGCGCGAACCATGTTGCGCAGGAAACGGTTGGCGGCAATCTCAAAGTAATAGCTGCTCTCGCCTGTCTTCACCCATTGGGCCGTGGTAACATCGCAGAGGGTGGTCTTCACGTCGGCGCCCGCTTTGCAAAACGCCTTGAAGTCGTCGACGGTAAGCAGTTGGGCCGCGGCTCGGTTCATCAAGTCGAAATCGAGCGGGTAATGCATCTCAACCGAGTAATGGCGCAGGAATGGGTCGCGCTTCGTGTGGATGAAATAGCGGTAAACGCGACGGCGGGCCGAGAAGCGGGCGTGCATGTCGGCGCTCACGGCCTCTATCTTCTCGCAACTAATGTCGCGCGGAAGCACACGGCCGAGACGGTAGCAGAGCTGGGTGGTGTCGATGGGTTGCTCGCTGTCGAAGTGGCATACCATTTGGTGAGCATGCACACCGGCGTCTGTGCGGCCAGCGCCCACAACCTCTGTGGGGCGGCGCAGAAGAAGCGACAGGCCATCTTGCAATTTCTCTTGTACGGACATACCGTTGGGCTGTATCTGCCAGCCGTGGTAGGCGGTGCCGTCGAAACGTATCCAAACGAAGTATCTCATGTGTGACGTGAAATTTCGTGCAAAATTACAAAAAATACGTGTCAATAGCAAAAGAGGATGCGCCAATATCCATTCGCAAGACGTATTTCCATTCGCAAGACGTGTTTGGCAAGCCAACTTGTCATTGAGCGTGAAACCGCACATAGGCGCGGTCGTCGAACGAGCCGTTGCCAACCATCAGACCTTTGGTGGCTACAAACGAATGGATGCAGAAAGGATCGGTGGACAGTTGGTGGCGCAAAGCCTCTTCGCTCTCTTGGAGTGTGGGGCGAAGGTGGGGATAGCCGTCGGACGCCAACACCACTTCGTTGCACGATGGGCTAAGACGAATGGTTCGTACCCCTGGCATGAAGATGGGGTAGCCATCGATAACGGCGTAGCTGGTGTTTTCGCCCGCCATGCTCTCGATGAGCGAAGGGATAATGGTGTCGCGGGCGTAGTCGTGCACAATGTGACCACCTTCTGTCATGCTGGGGTGGACCTTGAGCATATTGGGGAACACCTCAGCACGGCGTCGGGCCAACACTTCTTCATAGGGCTTGTCGTTGGAGTAGGCGAGTCCATCCACCATGCATTGGCAGTCGCCTATCATCCATATCTCCTGGCGATGGCAACTGTAGACGACGGCGCTGGCGCACAACCGCTCATGGGGTGGCAACAGGGTGGATGCGTCTTGGGAAGGGTATAGCGCATGGATAAAGGCCGTTACCTGCTTGCAAAACTGAGCGAGGGTTATGTGGGGCGAGACGTTTCGGATAAAATCGCTGATGGCCAACATGCAATAGCGACCGTTTTTCATGTCGGGATGAAACCGGTGGGGCGTTTTGCTGGTGCTTCCGTCGACGACGGCTATAAAGTGGGGCGTGACCACTATGCCGTCCTCGCAATCGTTCATCGTGTGTTTGCCTACAATCTGTTGTTCAATGATTTTCATACATTCAATGACCTGTTGTCTATCAAGCTGTCTATTGGGGCGAGCGCGCAAAGGGATCGTGCCAAGGCGCAGTTGAACCATTAGGCCTTAGGTTGCGCGTTGGAGAGGGTCTTCTCCGCTATTTTCTTTTTCAACTCGCTGGAGCTCACGCCGTCAGTACGTCCCAACACGATATGCTCCTTTCCATGCTCCTCACACCATTTGATGGCACGCTGAAAACCCTCGTGACATTGGTCGGGACCCGTGACAAAGACGTCGAAATCGACCTCCTTCACGATTTTGTCGACATCCGTGTAGCTTATCACTTCGTCAACATATCGGATGGCCTTGATCATATACATGCGGTCTTCGGTGGAATTGAGCACCTTAGCCGTAGGCTTGTATTTCAAGATGTAATTGCTGTCTTGGGCTGCAACAATCAGGTAATCGCCCAATCCCTTTGCCCGTCGATACAATTCCACGTGGCCCTTATGTAGCAGGTCGTAAACACCCACCGTAAGCACCTTCTTGTACCTACGCGGTTTCATGCTGGCCAATTGCACGTTCTTGGGAAGTGGAACGCCAGCCTTTTCGCAACGCGCCTTGAACTTTCGGAAATCTTTCTGTCGGTGGTGGAGCAGCCATGCGTAATACAACGCGTCGGGCATGATGTCCTGCGAACGGGCAACCAACCACAGCTTCCATTTGGTTAAAAGGGCGGAGGAGTAAACCACTGTTTGTTTAGGGATGGTCCAATCGGCTCCATACTGGAACGTGAGATACTCATCGACCTCCGTTGGCACATTGAGCTTGATACCCTTGAAGTCCCACTTCACCGTGTTCTGAAGATATTTCTCGTGGATGAAGTCGGAACCACCGGTATGGCGCACATCGCTGCTAATCTTATGGAGCACAAACACTTTGATGTATTCGCCGTTGCGCTCCAGGTAAAACAGACCTCTCCGTTCGTAGCGGGCCAAACGGAAACCCACGTCCATGAGAAGCCAAAGAACGTCCTTGAAGCGTTCCTCGTCTTCCTTGAGGATGTATATGTCAAACACGGGTTTCCAAGGCTGGAAATCGTCGTTGCGCACCACGCCGATGAGCGTGCCGAACGCAGGGCCCCAGTTGATGTCGATCTTGTCGAGATAGAGGGCAAACACCCTTAGGTTCTCGAGCATCACCTCCTGGTTGATAACCTTGTTGTCGAAATGGAGGAAGCGATTCTCAAACTCCAAGAGTCCTTTTGATGTTTTAAGATGCGCCATAGGCCCAATTAGATGTTTATTTTGCTCATGCCCCACGCATACACCTTGTCGATGTGGGGGCAAGATATGCCCTTCTCGTGAGCCAGTTTCCAAATATATTTAAGTCCGTAAGGGAAATCCTCGGTGAAGTAACGACTTGTGAAATCGGGCATCCAGCCCTCTTCGGTTTGCTTCATGGGGGAGGCAATGCCCTTGAAACTCTGGATGGACGATAGCTTGGCGGCCAACGATTTGGCGTCGTGGCTTTCGTAATAGTGGAGCGCCGTTGGCAGGAAATGGTCGGAAACGGGCAGCACCTTCAGGAGTTGGAAGAATTCCTCGTCCATCTTGATATAGAGGTCAGCGGCCTCCGTAGTCCATTCCTCGTAGAACAATATCATGCGGGGGAATGGTTTCCCCTCATGGGCTCCTCCAAACAGGGTGTAAAGACGTGACGTGTGTAGCAACGGATTGCTGTTGGTGAGGCTCGCTTCGTAGAAATTTTTCAGTATGTTGATCGGGCGCTCAAACCACTCGCCAAGCATCTGCGCAAAGGCTTCCTTCTCGCTATCCGACACGTGTTCGATGGCCACATTATGGGCTTGCTTGTGGCCAAGGAGATGGGCCGATTGGCCATACTCGTTTACACGCGAGATGAATGGCACGCGCTGGAATCCCCATAGGGGCTGGTCGGCACGGAGCACCTCGTGGGCCTCGAAGAAGAAGCCTGTGGAGGAAAAGACGCAACCCACGAAGGTGTGGGGCGATAGATGGGGCTTCAGCTTTTGAAGTTCGCTACGAATCAGAAAACCAGGAAGGCACAAAAGCACTACGTCCGACATGGGAATGACCTCTGCGGGGTTCGCGCTGACAATGTGCAATGGCGCGTGAAGAAGCTCCTTCTCGGGCGTGTCGACGATGATTTCGTGTGCCCACTTCTCGGGGCGGTTCGTGAGGAGGTTCACCACAGCATGGCGTCGGGCTGCCAACCATCCCGCTACGACGTGGCCCAATGAGCCGCCTCCGCATATCGTGATTGTTTTCATCATGCCAATTCTTTTAGAGCTTGTATGAACCGTTCGTTGTCGGCGTGGTTGCGTATGGCAATGCGCATATACCTGTCGGGCTCTATGCCTTTCTTCGCTAAGCAAGCGCTTGCCAAGATGTTGAACCTTTTCAGCAGGATGGCGCATAGCTCCTTGGGCTTGTAAGGGGGAAGCACTTCCAGGAAGAAATAGTTGGCCTGCGAGGGCATGACGCGGAGGAATGGAATCTTTCGGAGCGCAACCTCAAAGTCGGCGCGGGCCTGGATGAACTGGTCGCAAGCTTTTTGGTAATCGGTACGGTACTTGGGGTAGATCTGCATGAAGAATTCGGCGAACGAATTGATGTTCCAAATGCTCACTTGCTTCTTCATCCTGGCGATTAGATCTGTGTCGGCGCTACAGAGTATGCCTAGGCGCAAGCCCGGCACGCCATAGCTCTTTGAGATCGACTTGAGCACGCACATGTGAGGGTACTTCTCCATCAACGAGTTGTCGAGGAAGGAGTTGTGGGCGTAACCCACGCTGAAATCCACAAAACTCTCATCAAGCACAAAGCGCATGCCACGCTCCTCGCACCATTGTGCCAATTGATGGACACCCTCCAACGGAATGAAATTGCCAGAGGGATTGTCGGGATTGATGAGAAGGAGGGTTTCGACAGGGTTCGCGCCAAAGAATTCGATCATGTCGGATGCGCCATAACGAAACGACTCGTCCTGCGGAACGAATGTTACCACTTGCTCAGCAGACAGGCGGTTGGGATATTCCTCAAACGTGGGGCGCACCACGCCTACCTTTCCATCGAGGTTCTCCGTTAGCGCCTTGATCAGTTCGGCGGCTCCATTTCCTGGAATGATGTATTCGGGCTTGATGCCCCAACACGTGCTGGCCAACGCTGAGTTAACGGCCATGCCAGCGGGGTATTCTGACACAAGGGTGCGGAAATGCGCCTGCATCTCGTCGATAATGCCTGAGCGGTTAAAGTAGGGGTTTACCAGATAGCAGTAGTCTAACATATCTGGATAAATCCAAAAACCGCCATATCGACTATAATATTGCTTAAGGAGTTGTTCGTCCTCTGTCATTTTTTGATGGTTCTTTTGTTGAGAATGGAATTATCTATCACGACGTGTGTTGAGAATAGCCTGAACGATCACGACGCGGGGGCGTTATCGTTTCTTGGTTTTCTTCCCAAAACCACGGGGCTGGAAGTTGGGATTGAACGACTTGCGTTTCTTTTCGCGCTTGTCGGTTCGTTCCGGCGAACTGCCAATGGCCTTGGGGTCGTACTGGGCACGACCATGGTAAGGCACGCCGTCGTAGAGCTTGCTTATGAGGTCGGGCCGACCAATGCGGCGCAACTCGCGCTCAATGGAAGCACGCTCCTCGGGCTTGTACCAGAAGAAGAACTGGCGCTGGGCCAACTTCTCGCGGGGTGTCTTGGCCGACGACACAGGCTCCAGGGTATAGGGATCGTAGCCGGTGTACCACGTCTCGGTGCTCACGGTCATTGGTGTAGGTGTGAAGTCCTGCACCTGTTCAAGGTGAAAATCGAGGTTCTTGGTCAGCACGGCCAGCTCGGCCATGTCCTCCTCTTTGCATCCTGGGTGTGAACTGATGAAGTAGGGAATGATCTGTTGGTTGAGCCCCTCCTCGCGGTTAATGCGGTCGAAGATGCGCTTGAAGTCGTAAAACTGACTGAATGATGGCTTGCGCATTAGGCGAAGCACGCGATCGGAGGTGTGCTCTGGGGCCACTTTCAGGCGTCCGCTCACATGGCGTGTAATGAGCTCGCGCGTGTATTGGCGGGCGGCCTCGTTCGATTTCTCGTCCTTGCTCTTGTGCAACAACAGGTCATAGCGCACGCCACTTCCAATGAAACTCTTTTTGATGCCTGGCAAGGCGTCGACAGCATGATAGATGTCGAGCAGCTTAGAGTGGTCGGTGACGAGGTTGGGGCAGATCTGTGGATTGATGCACGAAGGGCGGCGGCAACGCTCGCAGGCTTTCGGGTTGCGTCCATGCATGCCGTACATGTTGGCCGACGGACCGCCCAAGTCGGAGAGATAACCCTTGAAGTCGGGCATGGCGATAACCTGTTTTACCTCACGCAAGATGCTCTCCTTGGAGCGGCAAACCACAAACTTGCCTTGATGGGCCGATATGGTGCAGAAGGCGCAACCACCAAAACAACCGCGATGCAGGTTGACGGAGAATTTAATCATCTCGTAAGCAGGGATGGTCTTGCCCTTGTATTTGGGATGGGGCATGCGTGTGTAAGGCAGGTCGAAGGCGGCGTCGAGTTCTTCGGTGGTCATGGGAGGATAGGGGGGATTGACGACGGCAAACTGATGATCAACACCCTGAATGAGTCGTTGGGCGTGCATCTTGTTGCTTTCTTCCTCAATATGCCTGAAGTTTTCGGCTTGTGCCTTCTTGTTGCGAAGACATTCCTCATGCGAATGGAGCACGATGTCGGTATCGCTGATGCCGCCAGGAATATCTTCTTTCTTAGCGAGATACACCGTTTGGGGAATGTCCTTGACATCTTTGATGCTACGGCCACTCTCCAGTTCCCGGCATAGTTGAAGCGTGTTCTTCTCTCCCATGCCATAGAGAATAATGTCTGCGCCACTCTCACAAAGGATGCACTTCTTCAGTTTGTCTTCCCAATAGTCGTAGTGGGTGAGGCGGCGTAGGGATGCTTCGATGCCTCCGAGCACCACAGGAACATCGGGGAACAACTGTTTTAGGATTTTGGAATAGACGATCGAGGGATAGTCGGGGCGCATGCCATGCCGACCGTCTGGGGTGTAGGCGTCGTCGTGGCGCATCCGGCGGTTGGCGGTGTAGCGGTTGACCATAGAGTCCATGGCACCTGGCGAAACGGCAAAGAACAAGCGTGGCCGCCCCAACTTCTTGAAGTCGCGGTAGTCGCCATGCCAGTCGGGTTGTGGAACGATGGCCACTCGGTAGCCGTTGGCCTCAAGCATGCGTCCAATGACAGCTGCGCCAAACGACGGGTGGTCAACGTAGGCGTCGCCCGAGAAAAGGATGACGTCGAGTTGGCCCCACCCCCTTAGCTCACATTCCTTCTTCGTGGTGGGTAGGAAATCGGTCAGTTGATAGTTGCGCATGCCTTAATCGCTCACCTCTTGTGGATCCACTTCGTCTTGGTTAGCATGCTCACCCTTCCATTTCACATAGAGCAGCACCAACTGATGCAGACCGAAAGCCTTCATGTTGTTATTGTAAATAACGTCGAGGCACAGGTCCAACAGATCCTTGTCGTTGCCCGTCTCGCTCTCGAGCATCGAGCGGACGTTGAATTTCAGCTTGTCGAGAACTGTCTCGTCGATAATACCATTGCTGTCGATCAAGTAGCGAAGAAGGGCGTACTTATCAATGGTTTGCAGGTGTTTCTCGGTCACCTCTATGCTGCGGGTGCCTGAATGGTTGGCTTGTATCTTCATGATAGAATGATTTGATATATGATATGTTGTTTGTTTACTGTAAAATATAGTTGAGTATGCCTTGCATCAGTTTGTTGCGCGTGGTGCGGTCGGTGATGCACTCGAAGGGGAAACCCATGACAAAAGCCTTGTAATCGGTGCCTGCGTAGGCTACGGCGGCCGACTGGCCGCTGCTATACTGCATGGCGCAGATGGCGTTGCCCTCTGGGCTGAGCACGTTGGTGTGGGTGGCTGCGTAATGGTATGGGTTGAGCGTTCGGTAGAAATCAAACTGCATGCCCAATCCGTTCACACCTGTCAGCGAGTCGGTTTTGACGGTTCCACCATAGCTGGCCTTCATGAATCGGCTGAGCCATGCTGCGTCATCCTCTTGCATCATGTCCTCGCCAACGTAAGCGCCACTCACCAAGATGCGTCCTCCGCCTTGTGTGTAGGCGGCAATTCGTCGCTGCATTGACATAGGAAACGACTTATAGTACTTGACGGTGTTGGGGTCGTACTTCTCCAATCCCAAGATCAAGTCGACGGCTTGGTACTTCTCAAGTTTTACCTTGCCAGCTTCGATGGCCTCAGAACTGCAACTGACAACGTTGTATTGCTTGGCTGAGGCGATGGCGTCGGTATGTGCAATGGTGTAATTGAAATCGTTGCCTGCTATGAAATGGCCGGCAAGTTCGTCGCCGCCATATCCCAATCCGCCAGGGCCTTCGTGCCCCATGCGCGAAACGTCGAAGCATTGTTGACGTCCATTCCAACCTGCGGTGAGGCCGTATGACACACCTGGGTCGCGGTCGATGTCGAATCCCTGTTGGTAGTTGTTGTCGACAACTGCTGGTGTTGCCAATCGGTGGAAACCATTGATGACAAGGATGGTTTTGCGTGCGTTCGGACAGCTGAAGGCTGATACGGTCTCAGACGGGAAGCTCTCTCCCCCTCGGTTGGCTGCCGTAACGCGGAAATGATAGGTCTCGCCAGGCTCAATGGTCATGACGGCGGAGGTGCCATTGACTTTTGTGCCGTTATCGAATCCACCGTGTCCGGTAGCCGTATAGATAATGTAATAGGTTGGGGTGGCTGTCGGTTCTTGCTCGTCGGGCTGAGCGCTCCACGACAGTTGCACTTGGTTTTTCGCTGTCAGTTCAACAGACACATTGCGAGGGGCCAAGGGCGCTATGATGGTCGAGCGGCCATGCATGCTGTTGACGTATCTCACAATGGTCTTGTACATCGAGCGCGCCAATGTGAACTTAACATTGGGATCTTGACCCAAAGCCATGTCGGGGAAATTTTGGTGCGACAAGGTCTCAATAATGGCTGATGGAACTTCGGGTAGGCGCGTTTCTGAGTAGTTGCGGTCCCAAAGGTAACGACGGTTCCAACGTTTGTACACAAATGTCATGTCGCGTGTGATGCCTGAGAGAAGTTGTTCTGCAAACATTTTCGACGTTTGTCGGGTGACACCCGATGACAGACGCCCGTCGTTGAAATCGGTGGTGGCAATGGCCAGTGAGCCAACTATGTCCTTGCCGTTGGGTGCATAACCAGCGTCGCTATGAATGGCCAACGACAGCTCGATGGGTACTTTCTTGCCGTCGAGCGTGGGCACATAGACAGACCCTCCCGCCAACCAGTTGGTCATCTTCGAGCGTGTGTTGATGTCGTCGGAATAGTCGTCGTCGCCACCTCGGGCACCATAGGTGGTGTAAGGGGCGCCCGCCCACTGGGCATAATAGCGTGCTCCCTCCAAGCAACGGGGGTAATGGCTGATGGCGCCACCGCGTTCAATGTTGCCCATGCCGCCTCCAAAGCGCACGGCATCGGCTGTTACGATGCCTTTCATGCGGCTTTGGTTGGTCAGCATGACACAGTTGTACACGTTGTCGCCCTTGTCGAAATCGAAGGTGCCGAGGTAAACCCAGGTGCCGCCTCCCATCTGTTGGTTTACGCGAAACTCGGTAGCCTGTCCTTTGTGGAACACGGTATAGTGCGCGTCGTCAACGCTATTGGGAAGGGATTGGTAACTTACGTAAATGGCGTAACGGCCTTCTTTGGCGAAATGGGGCTGGTATTTGACGAACGCCTTGTCGCTTTTCTTGCTGGCTTTCATCATTCGAGCCGTACCTGCCAAGAAGGGATTCTCATGGTCTACATAGTGTCCGCTATGCGCCTTAAATCCTTCATGTGGGGCTGTTAGCCAACTTCCGCTTTCCGCATATTCCTTGTATTGGCTGTCAGAGGAGTTGAGGCCACCATCGTTGTCGACGATATACTCATCGGTTTGCCAGTCGCGTTCACGTGGAGTGAACACCACAGCTCCTGCATTCTCGAGCATGGGGATGAGGAATGGCACCACGATGGTTTGAGTGAACAGGTCTTCTGTGGTGCCAAAAAGATTGGGCCTTTGCCATTTCCAAAAGCCTTTTTTGTTGTCGTAATACCTACCGTGTGAGGCCCATAGACTGATGTGACGGTCATAAAGACCGTGTGTGATGTTGATGGGGCGTGATGCGTTGTCCACCCAAGGCCGTCCGTTATAATTGATCTTGCCCCACAAGGCTTGCGAACCGTCGCGTTTCGACTTGTGGCTGGGTACGTAATCCTCCACAAGCATGCCATTGCTGACAATTTGTATGCGGTATTTGTTATAAGGCTTGGGTAGAGCCTTCTTGACTTTTCGGTAGATCTGGCCCACTTGTTTGTCGGTGAAGTCTTGTTGGGCAAAGTGTTCGTCGGTGGTGATCGTAACCAGTTGGTTGCGGTCATCCACCGAAAAACTCTTCATTCGAGGCTGTTGTGTAAACCAAGAACCTTTCGCATGATAATTGAGGAAATACTCGTTTAGCGAACGATTCGCTTTTTCCTTCTGCGTAAGGCCTTGCGCTACGACACTTGTCGAAAGCGCAAACAGACATGCACAACCAATAAGCAGGCCTTTTCCTAAAGTCATATTAGAATCAAATTTGTACCCGGCTTACACTTCTCCGATGGAGAAATTTTCGGGTTTCTTGCCTTTGAAGTCTTTGAAGTAGAGCTTAATATGGCGCATGTCCTTCTCCAAATCTCCTGACGGCATGATGCTTTCAGTACAATTAATGAGTTTCTTCTCGTAGTCGACTCCGTAGAGCAAGATTGGAATTTGCGCCTTCAGGGCTATAAAATAAAACCCTTTCTTCCAATCAGGATTGAGTGATCGTGTGCCTTCGGGTGTGATGCACAGTCCGAATTGTTGGCGTGTCTTCGCCTCTTCGGCCAAGTGGTCGGTCATGCTGGTGTGCTTCGAGCGAAACACGGGGATGCCTCCCATGCGGCGAAAGATGGGGCCTAATGGCCAGAAGAACCACTCTTTCTTCATCAGGAAATTGGTGTGCATGCCTTCGGCGCGCATGTACAGTTGCCCAATCAAGAAGTCCCAGTTGCTGGTGTGAGGCGCCAAGCAGATAATATACTTGTTCGGATGTGCTACGGTAACGTTCTTTTTCCAGCCCAATTGCTTATATAAAAGCCAATGGCAGAACTTTCTCATGATCATTCGGACGCTATGTTTATGCTAAAGTTCCAATCTGGTCGATAATCTCGTTGATCCGCTGGTTGAAGTCAGAGATGAGCTGACGGTAATACTCGCGTGCCGTCATGCCGGGCTCAGGATGAGAAACGCGCTTCACAAAGTCGTTCCTTGTGACGATGATGGACGAGAGGAGGTTGTTGACGGCTTCCTCGTTGTTAGCTGTTCCATACAGTGATGCTGCTACACCCTCTGCGAACAAATCGCTGCAAACGTAGTTGATGGTCTGCTTTAAATCTCTTTTCTTTGCCATGGTTTGAAATTGTTTTTTGGTTGATAGGCGGGCATAGGCCATGGGAGCTTGCCCGACACAGTTTCTTGAAATCCAAGTCCAAAGATAAGTAAAATTGCGGAAATGCAAGCAGAAGTTCTAAAAAATCTTTTAAAAAAGACTTTTCTTTCTCTTTTCTTTCCATATATCAAGGAAAAAACGTAAATTTGCAACAAATCTGACGTATTAATTAATTAGAAGAACAGAAAATGAAAAAGAGTCTTTTGCAGAAGGCCCGTGCTCTTTATCAGCCGAAGCTGCCTAAAGGTCTGCAGGGTGCCATTAAGGTGAAGGAAGGTGATCCGACACAAAGCGTGGGTGATCAGGATGAAATCAAGAAGTTATTCCCCAACACTTACGGTATGCCTCTCATCGAGTTTGTACCTGGCGACAAGTCTGCCGACAGCGCTGTTAATGTTGGTGTTATTCTCTCAGGTGGTCAGGCTCCTGGTGGTCACAATGTGATTTGCGGTATCTTCGATGCCGTGAAGAAGATGAACCCTGCCAACAAGGTGTACGGTTTCTTGATGGGTCCCGGCGGTTTGGTGGACCACAACTACATCGAGCTCACTTCTGAGTTCGTTGACGACTATCGTAACACAGGTGGTTTCGATATGATCGGTTCTGGCCGTACGAAGCTTGAGGAAGTTGGTCAGTTTGAGAAGGGTATCGAGATTCTTCGCGAGCTCGATATCAAGGCTGTCGTAATTATCGGTGGTGACGACTCTAATACTAACGCTTGCGTGTTGGCTGAGTACTATGCTGCCAAGAATTACGGGGTACAGGTTATCGGTTGTCCGAAGACCATTGATGGTGACTTGAAGAACGACCAGATCGAGACAAGCTTTGGTTTCGACACCGCTACAAAGGTTTACGCTGAGCTCATTGGTAACATCGAGCGCGACGCCAACTCTGCCCGCAAGTATTGGCACTTCATTAAGCTCATGGGCCGTTCGGCTTCGCACATCGCCCTTGAGTGCGCTCTCCAGACCCAGCCTAACATCTGCATCGTCTCTGAGGAGGTTGAGGCCAAGGACATGACGCTCAATCAGATTGTTGAGCAGATCGCCTCTGCTGTTGCTCAGCGTGCTGAGGATGGCAACAACTTCGGTGTGGTGCTCATTCCTGAGGGCCTTATCGAGTTTATACCTGCAATCGGTCGTCTCATCGACGAGCTCAACGACTTGCTCGCCGCTCACGGTTCAGACTATAAGGATCTTGACAAGGACGCCCAGCGTGCTTACATCCTCGCTCACCTGAGCAAGGAGAACGCAGAGACTTTCGCTACTCTTCCTGAGGATGTAGCTCGTCAGCTTTCTCTCGATCGCGACCCTCACGGAAATGTGCAGGTGTCTCTCATTGAGACCGAGAAGCTTCTGTCTGACATGGTTGCCGCTAAGCTCGCTGAGTGGAAGAAGGAAGGCAAGTATGTGGGTCATTTCGCTGCCCAGCACCACTTCTTCGGTTACGAGGGACGTTGTGCCGCTCCTTCTAACTTCGACGCTGACTATTGCTATGCTCTCGGTGTGAGCGCTGCTAACCTCATTGCCAATGGCAAGACGGGTTACATGGCCATCGTTAAGAACCTGTCGGCACCCACGGATGAGTGGAAGGCCGGAGGTGTGCCTATCACAATGATGATGAACATGGAGCGTCGTAATGGTGAGATGAAGCCTGTTATCCGCAAGGCTCTTGTTGAGCTCGATGGTGCTCCTTTCAAGAAGTTCTGTCAGTGTCGTGAGGAGTGGTCACGTGAAACTTGCTTCGTTTATCCTGGTCCTATCCAGTACTGGGGTCCTGCAGAGGTTTGCGACCGCGACACACGTACTCTCTCTCTTGAGAACGCTGCTAAGAACAAGTAATTATCAGGTGCTTGCACCTTGTTAACTATTTGTATAAAAATAATAAAAGGGGCATTCCTCTCGCTCAAGGGCTGTGTGGGAATGCCCCCTTTTCTAACCGATGGAGACCGCAGTTTACGTTCAGGTTATGAAACCTAACAGTTGTGGTCAAGAGAGTAGAAGGCTTGGGTTGTTCATCAATGATGGCAAACAGCCATTGTGATGTGTGGCTGAATATGCCTTGCATTCTTTGTTAACGCTCCTTCGGTTGGTGATAAGTTAAAGCTCAACCTATGTCAACCAAAACACCCACACGCTCCAGATACCAGACGACCCGCCACCGCAAGCCAACGACTTACCGTCGCTCACATGGTTGGGGACTGTTGTCATTGCTGCCTTTCATGAAGAAAGGTAGGCGTTGGCCTTGGCTTCTTGGAGGTATTGGAATCTTGGTTCTTTACGTTTGGGCGTTTTATTATTTCTTTGTGGGTCCCACGGGTTTCCGGTGGCGCGCGCTTTATGGCGACGCCAAATATCCGGCAGGCTATGAGATACACGGCATCGACATTTCCCATTATCAAGGCACCATCAATTGGAACCGTTTGCGCTATAGCGCCATGGTTGATGGTTGTCCGATTCGTTTCATCATCATTAAGGCAACGGAGGGCTCCTCGCGCGTTGACGAGAATTTCTCCGATAATTTTGACAATGCCCGCGAGTATGGTTTCATTCGTGGCGCCTACCATTTTTGGAGCAATAAGTCGTCGGCTCGCGATCAGGCTTATTACTTTTTAAGCAAGGTCCATTTGGAGGAGGGCGACCTTCCGCCCGTGCTCGACATTGAGCATATGCCTCAAGGCAAGAGCGTTGAAGATTTTCAGATGGATGTGTTGACGTGGCTACACATCGTTGAAGATAAGTATCACGTGAAGCCAATCATTTACACCTATTATAAATTTAAGGAACGTTACCTTAGCACCTCTGTCTTTGATGGCTACCCCTATTGGATAGCGCATTATTATGTCGATAAGGTTGAGTATAAGGGGAAATGGAAATTCTGGCAGCATACCGATGCAGGCCAGTTGCCTGGCATCAAAGGGAACGTTGACTTGAACATTTACAATGGTTCCTACTATGACCTTATGCAGTTGACCATAGGAGGCTCTGACGAGATGACCACCGATGAGTGACGTTCTTGCCAGTCATAGAATCCCTAACTTTATTTTTCGGTAAGGGGGCTTGAAGGCTAATCCGTATAACCTTTCTTATGGCAGGGTGTTTTGCTCTGGGTGAAACCCTGGTGCGTGATGCTTTCCATGCGATTGCTGCAACTTGCTCTTTCTGTGTCGTGATGCCTATTTAGGGGCGGTTGAGCATAGGCATAGGAAATGGGCAAAATAAAACCCCAATCGAACGAACGATTGGGGTAGAAAGGGTAGTATGTGTTCTTTGATTATTCCAAAATCTTAGTCATCGACATGGCTGAAATGAGACCGTCTGGGTTCACGGTTGCCGAGATACGGTATTTTGCGTGCTTTTCCTTGCTGTCGTCAGTTCTGTCTATGTCTTGAAGGGCAGAGAATTTGACGGTGTATTCGTATTCCTCATCGCCCACTTCCTTCTTGTCGATTTCGTAGTCGTTGTTCAAACGCCAGGTCATGCGCGTAATGTCATCCTTGTAAATCTTGTGCATGAACGTCACAACGTCGGCCTTGATGGCGTCGGGCTTACCCAGGAAGT
This sequence comes from Hallella sp., assembly GCF_037460745.1. Taxonomy (NCBI): domain Bacteria; kingdom Pseudomonadati; phylum Bacteroidota; class Bacteroidia; order Bacteroidales; family Prevotellaceae; genus Hallella; species Hallella sp. Next base: position 26,185 of record NZ_JAXVAE010000070.1, read on the forward strand.
TGGTAAGGATCGGAGCCACCGAGGCTTGCAAATCGCCTTCGCTCTTGGCGTTGATGGCTTGGAAGAAATGGCGGAATACCGAGACGATCATTGTCTTCTCGTTGGGTTGCACCGTGTTGGCTTTAAGCGACTTGATGGCTGTCTGCGCCTCGTCCACATGTTCGCCTTCGTCGTGTGCGTTGAGATAGGCTTGAAGCGCCTCCAAGGTGTTTTTACTGCTTGCGTCGGCCCAGTCGATAGAGTCGATCTTGTGCATGGCTTCCGCCTTGTGCTCCGTATCGGGATGCTTGGCCAAGTAGTCCTCCAGTGCTGCCTTTGTACCGCTTACCACAGCGTTGGTCCATTCCACATCTTGCTTTTTCAACTCCTCCAACCGTTCGGTTACGGCTTGGATGTGCTCTGCAGGAGCGTCGAGGTTGCTGTCGAGATAGGTCTGTAACACCAATGGGTCATCGCTCTTCATGGCAAATTCGTATGATTCCATCTCTTTGTTGCTCTTGGCATTGCTGTAGAAATAGAAGCAAACGCCGCAGATGGCAAGGGCGATGACAAACGCTACGATGAGTGGGCCGTGATTTTTTTTCTTGGCCTGATTGGCCGTTTCGTTTTGGCTCTTTTGAGGTTTGACGGGCGGTGGGGTGGGCTGCCTATTCGTTGCAGGTTGGCCATTGGACTTTGTGGTGGTAGCCTGGGCGTTTGGCGAAACGATCTGGCCGCCATTTCCTTGGCTTTCTGCCTGACGCGTATTGGTGCCTTGTGCTGCTTGTCCGCTTGAACGTGTCAAGTGGTGGCAGTTGGGGCACATTTCCTGGTCGCGGAAATAGATTTCCCCACATTGGGGGCATTTCATGATTTTTCCTGCGATTTCCACTCCGCAGTTGGGGCAAACCGGAGCTTTGTCGCTGATTTGTCGTCCACACTCTGGACATTTAATGATAGCCATATCTTATGATGTGATGATTTTCGTTGGTTAATGGGTGAGGGTGTGTGTTGTGCAGCGTTATCTATGTCTGAACCTGATTTCTCTCAATCGGTGGTTGCCCATGAATCGGCTTTTGTCCACATATCCGTTGATGCCGTTGAGATGTCCTTTACCCGTGTATTGCCACAGTATGAAGTCGAGGTCGTCTTTCAACACAGGCTCTCGTGCGGTGTATTGGGCAATCATCACCTTGTAGTCGCCCAAGAGCCCCAACAGGTTGTTGTCGTAGAAATTGGCACCCGTGTAGAGCAATGGCTTTTGCTTGTAAGCTTTTTCCACAAGATTAAGGAAGATGAACAACGAGTCTCTGAAAGCCTCTTTGCTCAGTCCGCTTCGCGTCTCAATGTCGATCATGGGCAACAAATCCTGGTCTCCAGGCCTGCATTGGGTCATGAAGTTCTCAAGTTGCGTTTGTTGCGCAATCTTTGGGCGGTAGAAATGGTACGAGCCCACTTTCAGCCCGTACTTGTGCGCCAAGTCGATGTTTTGCTTGTACTTGCTGTCGATATTGTCGCCTCCTTCCGTGGCTTTCAGGTAGACGTATGCCATTTTGCTTTCGCCCACCGTTTCCCAGAATACTGAGCCTTGGTAGTGGCTTATGTCGATTCCGTGGATGTGGCTGCATGTGTCTTCGCACTCCGTGTATCTGCTTTGCGCATGGAGTGAGGAGAGTGCCAACAAACTAATCAATAATGTGATGATTCGGTTCATACTGCAAAGTTACTGAAAAGATTTAAGAACGGCTCGTCCCTATTTGTAAAAAGATACAAAAAAGCCGCAAAGAGATATTCTTTGCGGCTTCTTTCATGTTTCTTTTCGTCGGGGCGACAGGATTCGAACCTGCGACCACCTGGTCCCAAACCAGGAGCGCTACCGGGCTGCGCTACACCCCGTTCCCTCATGGCGTTCCTTTTGATATGGAAGTGCCGTCGGATTTGCGGGTGCAAAGGTATGGCTTTTTTTCGACCCTACCAAATTTTTGGTCTATTATTTTACGCCATCGTTTGCTTGTAGCGCTTTTGTGGTTGCTATCGAAGTCTATCGCTGTGCGGTGTATTTGTGTAGTGTGCTTCTTACGGCTCCCTTTCCGGCAAAGAGTTGTTTGACCATTTCTTCGATTCGGTTGCCCAGCGGAGTTTCGTAGAGGTTGAGTCCGAACACGTCCTTTCTGCTATACAGGTTCTTCAGGCAACTGTAGTCTTGGCCTTCCTTGCCCACGGTGAGCGGTTCCACAATCTGTTGCAGCTCCTGCAGCATGGGGTCGGGTGAGGGTGTGAAGGGTTTTCCGTTGTCGTCGACACCCTTCAGGTAACGGGCGTAGCCTGCCAACACGAGGGGAATAAGAACCAAGTTGTCCATATCGAGATGGCGAGCGGCATACTTCTTGATGGTCTCGCCAAAGCGTATGGGCAGTTTCTGACTGGTGTCCATGGCAATGCGTTGCGGCGTGTCGGGCATGAAGGGGTTGGGCAGTCGGCGATTGATGAATGCGCCAATAAACTCATACGGATTGATGATACCCGGGTCTGTAACGACAGGCATGGCTTCGATGTATCCAATTTTTTGGATGAATGGGCGGATGTCTTCGTCGTTCATCTCGACGGATATCAGCGTATAGTTGAGCATGCAACCATAGAGCGCCATGGCCGTGTGGAGGGGATTCAGGCAGGTCGTTACTTTCATTGTCTCCACCTCGTCGACGGTTTTTCGCGTGGTGTAGATAACGCCAGCTTGGTCGAGTGGTGGACGTCCGTTGGTGTAATGGTCCTCGATAACAAGGTATTGTGTCTCCTCGGAGTTGACAAACGGGGCGGTAAACGTGTGCTTCTCGGTCTCGATGTATTGGTTGTCCTCAAAGCCGTCGGCAGCCAGCAGTTCCTTCACCTTGGCATGGGGGCGGGGTGTTATCTTGTCGATCATCGACCATGGGAAACTAATGGTTTGCTCATCCTCCAGGTAGTCGACAAACGCTTGCGGCGCCAGACGCTCTTCGGCCCATCGTTTTGCATAGGCCATGACGCCGGCTTTCACTTTGTCGCCGTTGTGCGAGCAGTTGTCCATGCTCTGCACCGTCAGTGGCAACTTTCCGGCTTTGAACCGCTCGTAGAGCAAGGCGGTCACCTTTCCCATGGCCATCATAGGCTTGAGCCCTCGCTCCAAGTCGGCTGGTGGCACCCCATAGCCTTTTTCTGTGATGGTAAATGTGGCCATCTGCAAGGATGGATTGCGGAAGATGTCGACCAGACGGCTCCAATCGCCGAACGCATAGTCGGCCTTCAACGATTCGGTCACCGATGCGATGACCTTCTTCTCGATGGTTCCTGACGCTTGCAGGCTAACAAGCAATGATAGGTTGTCGTAGGGCGTATAGGCCTTGTCGACGACCTCGTAGTCGAATGTTTCGGCCACGATGACGCCACGGTCGTAAACTCCTTTGTTTAGAAGGTCGTTGAGGATGGCGGCAGGGAAAGCCCTGAATATGTTTCCTCCACCGAAATGAACCCAAGTGGGATTCTCATGGGTGCGTGTTCTTACGGCTTCAATGTCGTATGTGGGTAGTTCGTAGCCCTTGGCTTCCCACTCGCTGGCGTTCAACTTGCCAGAGCTGATATCTTTGAGTTTCATGTTGTTTCGATTTGAATAATGAGGTTAATCGAAGAAGCCTGGCTGGTGGAAGGGCTTGTTGAGTTCGCGGTCGACGGTGGCTATGATACCTTGTACCTGGCCCATGGCGAACATGCGCCCCAGGAAACTGTAGCCGGCGTTGTAGCCCTTCGTCTCATCGCCGAGCATCGTCATGCCATGGTCTACGCGCATGGGTAGGCGCTCGATGTTGGCGTTTCCCTTGCGGCGCTCCTCCTCTTCCTCAAACACACGCGCCAGTTGGATGATGTCGGCGCGTCCTCCAAGATGGCTGGCTTCGGTGAAGTCGCCGTTGGGGAACACATGGCAACTGCGCAGATGCACAAACCATGTGCGTGAAGCGTACTTGCGTGCCATCTCCACTACATTGTTTTGGGCACCGGCCGAGAGCGATCCGGCGCAGAACGTAAGACCGTTGTGCTTGTTGGGAACGGCGTTGAGGAACCACTGAATGTCGTCGTCGCAGGTTACGATGCGCGGCAGCCCGAGCACCTGGAAGGGTGGGTCGTCGGGATGGACACACATATACATGTCGCACTCTTCGCAAACGGGCATGATGGCCTCAAGGAAATACTTCATGTTGGCGCGCAGTTGGTCGCGGTCGATGCCCTTATAGAGGGCAAGCAGTTGACGGAACAGCTCCACGGGATGCTCGTCGTCCTCCTTGAAGTTGCCGCTCACGAAGCCTTGTGTCTTGATGACAATGTTCTCCACCAAGGCGTGGTCCTTCTCGGGTGTCATGGTGCTTCGCAGTTGCTCCACCTCCTCGATGATGTTGCGGCCGTTAGGCTTTCCGTCGGGGCCCAGCACCAGGAAACGTGCCCAGTCATCCTTGGCGCCCTGGCGTTTCAGGATGTAGATGTCGAAATAAGCAAATTGTGGGATGCTGAAATACAGGTTGCTGCTGCCGTTGGGATTGTCGTGAAGCAGGTCGGTGCGGGCCCAGTCGAGCACGGGCATGAAGTTGTAGCAAATGGTATGGATACCCTCGGTCGCGAGGTTGCGCAAGCTCTGCTTGTAAATATCAATTTGTTCATCGCGGTCGGGGCCTGCATACTTGATTGTTTCGGTCACGGGCAGCGACTCCACGACGCTCCAACGCATGCCGTAACTCTCGATGAAGGTCTTTAGATCGTGTATCTTCTCACGTGTCCAAACCTGACCCAAAGGTACGTCGTGCAGGGCGGTGACGATGCCCTCTACACCGATTTGTTTGAGCATGGCAAGCGTTATTGGATCGTTCTTGCCAAACCATCTCCATGTTCTTTCCATAAATTTCGATTAGTTTAAGTAATTGATTACAAAGATATACAAAAAAACGTTTGTCCGCTTATCTTATAGCGTAAATCATGATTATTTTATGATGTACTGACGAATGTTAACGTTGGTTAACGTTGCGGGATTCTTGATTCTTTTTTTGTTAGTATGAATCTTTCCTTATACTTTTGCGAATGGAAATTGTGGACTTGAGAGCTCAACCCACAAGTATCTGACTTGCGTGGTTGAACAACCTTCTTTTAAGTTCCCCTTCCGCTCTAATCTAACTGGTAAATTCATTTAAGGTTTTACAGTTAAGTGGGAAGGAAGTCAAGAAAGAATAATCATCATAAGCTACGTCACCTAACTGTAAATCTAAATCAAAAATAGTAATCTGCAATAAGATGAATGTAACCTTTAGACTAAGTGCCCTTTTGCTGTTTCTCCTTGCCATCGCGCTGAAGGTCAATGCTCAAATCTATGCCATAGGAAAGGTGCAAGACGCTTTTCTGAAGATACCATTGCCCGAGGCGAAAGTGGCTTTGCTCAATGCGAAGGACAGCACCGTCATCATGGATACAATACCTGTGAAGAAGATGTACAGAGCTGACGGAACCTTGAAGGAAGCACAATTTTCCATGAAAGTGGAGGGCAGGCCCCATAAATATTTGTTGAAGGCAACGCTCCGCGGCTATGAAACAGGCTATCTCTCATTTGCCATAAAAGAAGGCGAAGAGGGGGGCTATATGTTCCTTGACAATGCGCTTGAATTGCGCAAGATGCCGGAAAAAGATCTCGGCGAGGTTACTGTGACTGCAACCAAGGTGAAGATGTTTTGGAAGGGTGACACACTCGTGTATGACGCTACCGCCTTCAAGTTGCCGGATGGTTCGATGCTCGATGACCTCATCCGCCAAATGCCAGGTGTAACCATGAACGAGAAAGGAGAGATCTTTGTGAACAATCGTAAGATTGACGAGCTGCAGTTGGGCTCACGCTCCTTTATGCGTGGCAATTCGAAGGTGCTATTGGAAAACTTGCCTTATTACACGGTCAAGAACATCAAGGTGTATGATCAAGAGACCGACCTCAACAGAGCTGCGGGATCCCAAATTGAGAATAAGAAATTTGTGATGGACGTCAACTTGAAAGCTGAATATCAATATGGATACATTGCCAACGTGGAGGCGGCAGGAGGAACAGATGATCGATGGCTGGGCCGCGCCTTCTTACTTGGGTTCACCCGAAACACTCGTTACACCTTGTTGGCCAATTCAAACAACGTGAATGAGAGCCGCCATATCGGCAGTTCCGATTATTGGACGCCAGAATCAATGCCCAAGTCCTTGTTGACGACCCACAGTGTGGCTTCCGACATCGATTACCAGTCGACCGACAAAAACATTCAGGAAAAACTCAGCATAGACTTTACCTCCACCCGTGACAAGGGAGACATGACCAAACAGGAGGAACTCTTTTTGGCGGGTTCTCCGCTGCAGACCATGAAGCAAAGCACGATGACAAAGGAGAACAAACTGAAAATTGGCAACCGCTTCAAATACATCAAGCCCAAGGCATTTATGCTGGACGCTGACGTCGCTATAGGCTACAAGTCATACCACGGCAACACCAACATGCTGGCTGAACAGTATGTGGACACGTTGATAACGCGCCAACACAATGTGGGGTTCAACGATGGGAAGAAATGGGACGCCAGTATCAATGCCAGCCTGATGCCTCACATGAAAAAAATGGGAAACCTGGGACAGCATCTCCTCATGAAGGCAAATGTAAACTATTCGTCGGATGAGAACTTGCTGGCGCAGCAATTCAACGTCAAGGACTTTGCCAATGCTTCGTCTTCAAACACATTCAACACCAACGACTATGCGAAACGACAATTGAAAGCGAGCGCATCCCTAACGTATGGACTTGGCGGGAAAAAGAATTACGCGAGCATAGAAATAACACCGTCCTACAACCAAGAGAAAACACATGATTGGCTTTATCATCCCGATTCGCTTTTGCTCCCCTCACAAATGGATATGCTCCAAGCCATTACGGACCATGCCAATTCCTACGAAAGTAAGTTGCAAAGCTTCGGTACTGACGTGATGTTATCATTCTACCGCATTCAAGAGTTGCCTGCAAACATGGCTATGGGGCTTCCAAAAAGGAGCATGAATTTTATCGACATCTATTTGGTAATGAAGATAAAGCACGACAAATTAAATTATCTACGAGGGCAAATCGACACGTTGGCCACACGGACGACGATACGTTTCAACCCCTGGGCAAACATCTGCCTGTATGTGAAGAAAGATGAACGGCGACCAATCCACATAGGCTTAGGTTATAACGAATCAAACACACCTTTGATCGACATGATCAACATTCATGATAGTTCCACGCCGCTCGTGGTGCGTCTGGGTAATCCCGACTTGAAAGCGTGGCGTTCAGTATCCTATATTTTTGCCGAGTATAAAGACCTCCGTTCTCCCCGGCACAACTACACCTTGTCAGCTGGGTTTAATTACATCCACAACGATGTCTCACAATCGGTCAGCTTCAACGCCAAGAATGGCGTTTACACCTATCGGCCCAAGAACATACATGGAGCCTATGACGCCAAAGCAAAGGCGACAGTCTTTTATACGCTTGATGCCAACAGGCGCTGGACAGTGGAAAACTGCGCAGACGGAAACTTCATCCATTCGCTCGATCATGCCATGCTTGCCGGAGAGCCCCAGAGCCAGGTGAATGCTGTCAACACGCTGACCCTGTACGACAGGGCATACCTGCAATACAACAAAGGCTCACTTTACGTTCGCGCAACAGGTGACGTGAGATGGCGGCACAGCGAAAGCAAACGGCCGGGCTTTGCGGCATTGAATGCAACCGATTTCCGCTACGGGCTGGCAGCACGTTACACCATTCCTTTGTTGAACACCACGATTTCAATGGATGGCAACATGTACTCTCGCAGGGGCTATGGCAACCTGGGATTGAACAGAGACGACTTTGTGCTCAATGCTTCAGCCTCCCAGTCATTCCTGAAAGGCAAACTCATCGCGCGCATCGAGGCTTTCGACCTACTGCACCAGCTCTCGTCAACCGATTACAAGGTCAACGCGCAGGGACGCACGGAGACGTGGTGTCGCACTTTGCCCCACTACCTGATGGGGCATGTCATTTATCATTTCAACAAGAACCCGAAGCGGAAATAACATTTCGATATAGATGCAACTGAAACGTTTCCCTCATTACAAGCAGCTCAACGCAACAGATTGTGGTCCGACCTCCCTGCGGATGATAACCAAGTACTATGGCTTAAACTATTCTGCGGAAATGTTACGCCGACATTGCTTCATTTCCCGAAGGGGCGTCACGATGCAAGGAATAGCAGAATGTGCTCAACACATCGGATTTGACACAATCGGAATGAAAATGACTTTTGGGCAATTGGCAACAGAAGGGGTGTTTCCTTGCATATTACATTGGAACCAAAATCATTTTGTGGTATGCTACGATATTCAAAACTGCAAGAATGGCAAATACAAAATCCGTATCTCTGACCCTGCCACGCAGCGCTTGACCTATGAAAAAGATGAATTTTTAAGATGCTGGATAGGAAAAGACACCACGGAAGAAAGCACAGGTGTTGCGCTGATGCTCGAGCCAGGTGAGAAATTCGGAAAAGTGAAAGACAGACTGATGCCAACAATTTCTCAAATCCGTCCAAGTTCATCGCTCTATACGTCTTATAGAAGATGAACTGAACCATACAAAAGAGGTTTCATCAACCATTTCAAAGAGACATATACCAATCAGTACCCACCTTCATGGATGCTGACCGAGATATTGCCATTTGGTGTAATCACCAATGTTTATTCTAACATCAAGAATAAGAAGATAAAGAAGCGTATTGCACAGTCATTTGGCTTGCAAGTTGCACCTTTTGAGTCTTGGCTTACCATTATCACTGTAACAAGAAACTCATGTTGTCATCATGCACGTGTATGGAATAGGGTATTCTCTATTCGTGCTACCATGCCAATCAGAATGTCACGTCCTTGGATTACCTTGCCGACAGATCCTTTGAAAGTAACCATCCGAAATATACCGACTTGTTAATTGCAAAAAAACTCGCAAGTGTTTACTCGCGAGTTTTTTTGTA
>NZ_JAXVAE010000071.1:0-22810 GCF_037460745.1 Hallella sp.
GCAGTATATTTCAATTATGGATTAAGGGTGCAGCGCTACCGCTGAATAGTTACTTCTGAAAACTTGCGTAGTATGCTCATCTTGTTCACTTTATATGCCAAGAGACCACAAACGATTATATCAAGACGATGTGTTTTTAGTGTTTGAGGCGATACAAACAACTAACAAATTCGACTAAAGACACCCAAGAGCTACAATCGTACATTTACTGTAAGTTTTTTTGGTTAAAAAGTTTGTCGGGCTTTTGAGATAATCTAGGAAGAAAATCTGCCATTTCAGAACATCCGAACGATGAAAGTGAGGCGATCCATTTACCGTTGGGCATGTTTCGGCTTACGGGAAGGCATGTTTCGCATTTCAATTAGGCAGCTATCGAGGTGCGATAAACCAACTATCGTGACTCGAAAGGTGGCTTTTCGTAGTGTGACTGACGCAATGTTGCTGCCGCTTACAAATATAATTCATCTAAACGTCTGTTAATAAGGTGATTACAAAATTCATCCCACAATCGCGTATTTGCAGCCAATTATTCATTCGTTCAAAAAAACAGTGTAGATTTCACTATAGTTTGTATTAGTATTTGCATATGGTTTGAAACCATTATGAACCATGGTCTTTTACATGACATTACGAGTAAAGTGCTTCAATAAACAACGAATCTATAATGTAGATTATGATAAATAGATATAATAAAGTTCAGTGTAAAGCCTCATAACAATACGTAGAATTAAAAAATATGGATGCAATGATCCAATTTATGAAAATTTGCCTATCTTTGCAATATGAATATAGAAAACTTCGCAGGCGAAAACCGCCACCATGGAAGAATTGAAGTGATATGCGGGTCAATGTTCTCGGGAATAACCGAGGAATTGATTCGACGTTTGAAGCGTGCAAAATTTGCTAAGCAGAACATTGCCATATTTAAGCCCAAATTGGACAACCGCTATTCAGACGTTGATGTTGTCAGTCATGACCACAACAGTTTCCATTCAACGCCAATCGACAACTGTGCAGACATTTTGAAACTGTCCGCAGGATATGACGTGGTTGGCATTGATGAGGCGCAGTTTTTTGACGACAAGCTCTCTCATGTTTGTAACATATTAGCTTTCAAAGGAATACGTGTTATTATTGCAGGGCTCGATATGGATTTCCGCGGTGAGCCTTTTGGTCCTATGCCGTCTTTGTTGGCCATTGCCGACGAGGTAACAAAGGTGCACGCCATTTGTGTGAAATGCGGCGCCTTGGCTTATGCAAGCCATCGCCTTGTACGCAACGACAAGCAAGTGATGCTTGGCGAAAAGATGGAATATGAGCCGCTTTGCCGCAATTGTTTCCAAAAGGCCATTGAGGAAGACAAACGTAATGCCTTGTCGAAAGATCTCTTTGAGGATAACAACTTATAAAGATTTCAAACTGTAAAACAACAACAGGTTTATGGCTAAAGTGATAACATTCGACAGATTTGTACGCATGGCTGGTATCGGCCTCTTGATAGCAGCCATCTTCTGTTTAATCAACTATCTGAGCAGTGTGTTGATTCCGTTTTTTGTGGCTTGGTTGCTCGCATACTTACTTTATCCCATAGTGAAGTTTGTGGAGAACAAACTTCATGTTCGCATTCGCGCTTTGTCGATTATCATCACAATGATATTTGTTGTGTCAGTGGTGTCGCTCATAGTTTACCTTATCATCCCACCGATGATCGACCAGTTCCAAAAACTTTATGTCATATTAAGTCATTGGGTACACGAGACAACACACACCAACTCCATTTCCGAATGGCTGTCACAGGTTCTCACAGAAAACCATCAACGTATAGAAGCATTCTTCAAAAGTCCCGATTTCACTGCCACTTTGAAGAGCGCAGCGCCGAAATTTTTTAATGTGCTAAGCCAAACGGCAAGCATCATTCTGAGTATTGTGGCTTCACTTATCACCTTATTATATATGTTCTTCATTCTTATGGACTATGAGCATCTTACGGCCAATTGGATACGCATCTTCCCTCCCAAGGTACGTCCGTTTTGGAATGAGTTGATGAACGATGTGGAGCGCGAACTGAATAATTACATTCGAGGTCAGAGCGCCGTAGCCGCCTGTATGGGTGTGATGTTCTGTGTAGGATTCTCCCTACTCGATTTCCCCATGGCTATAGGCCTTGGCATCTTAATTGGTATCATGGATTTAGTGCCCTATCTGCACACTTTTGCCCTGATTCCCACAGCTTTTCTTGCTATGCTCAAGGCTGCCGACACAGGTCAGAACTTTTGGGTAATATTCGGATTGGCCGTTGGCTTGTTTGCCGTGGTGCAAATTATTACTGACATGATTGTAACCCCTAAGATTATGGGCAAGGCTATGGGGCTCAACCCTGCTGTGTTGCTCTTGTCTTTGTCGGTCTGGGGCACTATCTTAGGTTTCATCGGTCTCATCGTAGCCCTCCCCCTAACCACCATCATCATTGCCTATTGGCAGCGATATGTAACTCGCGAGGGTGATAGGCCCATGCATTTGGCACGGGAAGAAGAAAACAAATCTCACCCCACCCCAACAGTGCAACAACAAGATAAGGCCTAATAATAGGAAACGCCACAAGTGATTGTGGCGTTTCCTATTATTAACTGGTGTTAATGCATGTAGGTGAAGTAAATGATGGCCAGGATGGCTATGATGGCCAACAGAGCGGCCGTCTTGAAAAGGCAACTGGTTACTTTCTTAACAACAATCAGCGCCACAACGGCTGCTATAAAAATAAAAATGTAAAGAGAAATGCCTGAAGTCATAACACGGCTTGTTTCTTTTGGGTAAATAATGTTGTCTTGTTTAAAACAGTGACAGGAATGATTGAGGAATGGAAGTTTCAAACTCCATAGGCTTATGCGTTACCGGATGGTAGAAGCAGAGCACATAGGCGTGGAGGCACAAGCGACCAAGCGGATCATCTCCATTGCCATACTTCACATCGCCACACACAGGATGTCCCATATCAGCTGCGTGAACACGTATTTGGTTTTTGCGTCCAGTCTCCAACTTAAACTCCACAAGCGAATATCCCTCTCGGCGGTCGAGCGTGTAGAAATGAGTAATGGCGTATTTGCCACCATTATCGACAGGACTGCTAAATGTAAAGAAAGCCCTATTGTCCTTCAACCAGTTTTCAATCGTTCCCTCGTTGTGTTCCATCTCACCAGAGAGCACGGCCACATATCGGCGATCGAACACAGTGTTGTGCCAATCGCGCTCCAAAGATAATTCGGTTTGCTTGTCCTTTGCGTAAATCATCAAGCCGCTGGTGTCGCGATCCAAACGATGAACCACGTGGGCCTGACAATGCTGCTTGGTGCTACGGAAATAGTCGTCCAACACGGTTTTCACATTAAGTGTGCTGTGCCCTGCCGCCATCGAAAGTATGCCAACGTTTTTCTCAACCACAACAATGTATTGGTCCTCATAAACCAACTTTACATAACGGCTGTGGAAAGCATTATTGCGTTTCGACTTGCTCACCGTAACTTTCATGCCGGGTAGCAAAGGATAATCAAACTTAGTGACGACTTTTCCATTCACTCGGATTCCCTGTCCATGAAGGATATCCTTGATTTTTGTACGGCTTAGCTTAAGATTTGCCAATAACCAATTGAGCAAGGGAGCCTCCTCGCTAACCACATATTTATCGTATTTATTTTGTGTTTCCATCTATATATTGTCTGTCATTCTTTGCGTTTCCAGATACGGGTAATCTTGTGACGAATGGCCAGCAAGTTGCAGATGCTCACCAACAAGAAAAGAGCAACGCCAAGCACTACAGCAGGCAGCACGTTACCCTTGTCGATATCGGGGAAGAGCGTCTCTATGAAACCCATGTAATAGTCTCTAATGAAATAAAGAATAGTCCAGGCCAACAACAACACGCCCACGTTCAGAAACATGGTGAGCAATTGGTAAGGTCGGGCCACATTGTTGGGGCTGTATCCGATCAACAAGAGGTTCTCGAGTTTCGATGAGTTCTTCTGCACAAGCAAGTAGATGCTCAGCATAAGAATGTAGAAACTGAGAATAGAAATCACCAAGCCCACCACCATGACCATCGACACCATCATACGCAGGAAATAAGTGGTTTTCTGGCTGTTGAGCTTGTCGTTTTCAATCTCGATGCCTTTTTTCTCCGTATACTGAGAGAACTTTTCGTTGGCAGGATTATCGATCTGCAAGATAAGGCGGGTTGGATCGGAGTGCTCATTGGGTGCATAATATTGGTTGCTCCAATCCATGAAAGCCTGCGGGACTAAGAGGGTGTTAAGGCGACTTGAGAAGCCGATCACTTTTCCTTTGTATTCATCCTTATGGCCATTTCCTTGCACAAAGATCTTGAGGTCAATCATGCCCACGAGACCATCACTGATTCGAGGCAATGAATGGCTTTGCGCAAAGCCAAAATTGTACATGGCAATGTAGCTGCGTGGCAAAATGACAGGAACCTCCTTAGAACCCTCTGAATATTTCCACAGAGAAAGAGGAACATCAACAAAGCTATCAGGAATACTTTCGAAGAACAATTCGGAGTTGAGTACGCTGGTGCCATTAACTCCCATGTTGCCCGACACCTTGTACTCTGTAGTAGTAAAAGCCCCAACCTTTGTGGCAAAGGGTTGGTTGCGAAGGTCCTCGATTTCCGACGATTCGAATGCGTTGGAGCGACCCGACAAGGTGCTACCCATGCCTATCTTCTTGCTGACAATAACATAGTCGGCCTTCATGAACGAGTCTTCGGATGTGAAGACAGGCAACACGTCCTTGTAAAACTGAAAACCCAACAAAACAATAAGCATACCAAAAAGATTGGCGAAGAAAAAGCCTACAAATTGAGGTATGCTGATGTGCTGGCGTAATAACTTCCAAACCAAATTCATAGCATCAACGTTTTTTCGTAATCCAACTTCATATGCTTACCAATACTCGTAACTATTACTCCTGCGCCCTGCGCCTTTGCCTCGGCCATCATAATGTCGCCCATGATTTGGGAGTTGTGGTCGTCAAGGTGTGAGATAGGCTCATCAACAAGGATAAAGTCGAATGGTTGTACCAAGGCGCGTATCATAGCCACGCGTTGTTGTTGACCAAACGACATGCGTCCAATCTTGGCGTCGAGCTTGTCGCCTATACCCAGCATGTCGAACCATTGCACGATTTGCTTGTCGGTCTTAAACCCTGTAAGGTCATTTTTGATCTTAACATTCTCCATAGCTGTCAACTCTGGAAAGAGTCGCAACTCTTGGAAAAGATGACTGATATGCTTTTGGCGTATGTTTACCCAATCGTTGACATTAAATGTGCGAACATCTTTTTGGTCGAAAACAACTTGTCCAGTGTAATCATGTCGATATCCAATCACATAACTGCAAAAGGTACTTTTGCCTTTTCCCGAGGCTGCTTCGACCAAATAAAGGTGGCCTTTCTCAAAGCAGACATCTTTCTTCCACACGTCAGACTGCAGGTCGCTGACTTGTTCGAAAACGTGTGGCAAGACATTGTTAAGTTTTATACTATTCATAGTCTTACTTTTTAACCCTCTCCGCCGCAGTGCCTTGAAAAAGCTTTGGTGTTGCGCCGCGAGTGTTACCCTATCCTATTTTTATTTATAATGATATACGCTCTATTCAGTGAAGAACAAGTTTAATATTACCATCAGATTCTCTTCTAATATGCACAAATGGTTCAATTCACTTTCAAAGTGTAAACAAGCGTGTTCACATTGCCAAACAACGGTTTTAGAAATGTGGTGACGCCTGTACCTTTGTCGATGGAAGAGATGTTGGCCACCAGTGCCATCTTCTGTCCTTTAAGTTTTTTCTGTATGACGGGAGAAATAGGATTGGCTGCCGCATGAATGCTCTGTAAGGCCACCTGTTCGCTAACGCCACTCATGTATTGCCAATCGTTGGTAACACCAAAATAGTACGACGTTTTACCGTCGCGATAGTAATAGCATTCGCGCCCCCACTCGCCTATTTGTCCACCAGCTGGAACGCTTTGTTTCCAATAGTCCACGTCAGCAAGCCAATCAGCGTTTTTCAATTTGGCGGCCATCATAAGTTGGAAAGACGATTGGCCCAATGAGGGCGTTATGATTGCCATGTCACCGTCCACACTCTTAATGATGCTGTTCATGTCAATGGCTGTGTTGATACCTGAGAGCATGGCTTGTATGCCACGGTTGTCAGTCATGAGTTTGATAAACTGACCACCGTCGACATTCACAAACAGGCCTGCCGCATCATGGCTCGACATAGATGCCACATACTTGCCTTGAATAGGACGGTAAGTGGCTTGCGCTTTTTGCAGTGCGTCGTTGATGCGTTTGACAAACGAGAAAGTTTGTCCGTTTATCCACAAGCAACCATCCTTAACCTCCATGTCGGCTGCGATGAGCACCTGAGAAGGGTCAGTACCCTTGGGAGCACCAAGTGTGAAAGGCGCAACAAGATATTCAGGCAAGGCCTTGGCTTGGCAAACCATCGCCATAGGAGCGTCGATGGAGTCGAGCTTGTCGTACATGGGTGTTCCCACAATACCATCGTCCTCCTTAGCCTTTAGGTATCTGGCCATGAGTTGCATCATCTCAGGTTGGGCTGCAGGCACCACAGGTCCCATCAATAAGGTCGACTGGTCTGAGAAACCAATGATCCAAAGGTTGGGCAATATGGCAAAATGGAAATCTTGTCGTTCCAGAACGGTTAATCCCATTTTCTGCAACATCTCTCCTAGTTGTTTCGTGTTGTCGGTCTTAGCACAAACGCCAAGATTGCCTTGGGCA
Organism: Hallella sp.; assembly: GCF_037460745.1. Lineage (NCBI taxonomy): Bacteria > Pseudomonadati > Bacteroidota > Bacteroidia > Bacteroidales > Prevotellaceae > Hallella > Hallella sp. The sequence goes on from NZ_JAXVAE010000071.1 coordinate 6,821, forward strand.
TCTTCGAACAACATGACGGGTTTCGAGACATCTATACCCGTATTGTTCAGGTTGGAGACGTGCAGAAACGCCTTAAATAAGGTTTGGCTACCTGCACCACTCATTTTAGCGGTGTTCATGGATATGAGCATGCTACTCTCTGCCGGGATGGCGTTGAGATAATCGTTGTTGGAGCAGGAGCTCATGAGCCCCATCCACACCAATGCAATCAGATAAACTATTTTTTTCATTCTTTTCTCTTGGTAATTTGAGCCATCGTCACGGCCATTAAACCAGCAGTTTCGGTACGTAACCTACTGTTGCCTAATGATATGGAGCGGTAGCCTCGGGTTAAAGCCAACTTAACTTCGTCGGCAGAGAAATCGCCTTCAGGACCAACCAACACGGTAACATCCTCATCAACATCCAATTGTTGTAGCTCGCGGAAGAGATCATCGCGCTTAAATTCCTGATAGCAATGGGCTATGAACTTTGTGCCTTGGCGGGAGGTGTTGATGAATGAGCTGAAATCGGTCATTTCATTAACAACGGGCTTCCAAGCTTTTCGGCTTTGTTTCATGGCCGACACAACAATCTTTTCAATTCGGTCAATCCTAATTTGTTGTCGTTCAGAGAACTTACAGTTGAGGAAAGAAATTTCGTCGACTCCCACTTCGGTAGCCTTCTCCACCATCCACTCCATGCGGTCCATCATCTTTGTGGGAGCTATGGCAAGATGGATGCGTCCCCTCCAAGTTTTCTCTTGTGGAAGGGTTTCACGAATATGGTAGAAGCATTTCTTGTTTGTTGTCATGCCGACTTCAGCATGATAGAATACCCCTTGGCCATCCATCAAGTACATCTCGTCGCCCGTCCTCATGCGCAAAACCCTCAAGGCATGAGTGGCCTCTTCTGCAGGTAGCTCTTGCACCTTACCAGCCTCTAGCACATAGAAAAATCTAATTTCCTTCATGGTCATTCATTGAATTATCCTTGTTACTATTGCGCAATTTGTTTCGCTTGTTAATCTCATCACGCAAGTAGCTAGCCGCCTCATAATCCTCGTTGTTTATGGCCCTTTGCAAGGCAGCGTCGAGCATCTTGTCAGTAATGGTGTTCAATGGCAGCGAAACACCCTTACTATTACGGCTGAACGGAGTGCTTTGTTTAAGGAAAAGGGTCTTGTCGATAGTGACAGTCACCTTTCCCTTACTGATTAGCGACAACAGTATGGCGTCGCAAGCATATATGGGAAGCTCAGCGAAGTTGTCATTGTCGATAAGCACTGCGCCATATTGACCATTCTTGACGCTGTCGATAAAAGCCTCCATGCGGTTCCCCACTTGGCTTTCAACCAGTTTCCATAGCACTTCTGGCAACATCTTGGCGGTAGATACCGCATTGGTCATACACTTCTTAAAGGCTTCGAACAACGACTTCTCGCACGGAACAGCCAATTGCCTTTCGCATTTTTCGTCTACCAATACGAGCAAGCCAATGTCGTCTACGCCTTGTATCTCCGATACGCTCTTAAATGTAAGTGCTATCTTTGTCATGGATTAATTGACTTTTTGCTTTTTGGGGCGGAAAATCAGCGCAAACGACACGCCCACCAGCAGTGCATAGCCTGCAAAGACAAACCAGCACGATTGCCAATCACCAACGGTCAGCACGTCGCCATCCAATGGCATGGCATACGTGTAATGGTTTATGACTGCTTGGGCTGCTATGGTTCCGATGGTTGCACCCACTCCATTAGTCATCAGCATGAACAATCCTTGGGCTGACGAACGGATGCCAGAATCGGTGCTTTGGTCGACAAACAACGAACCTGAGATATTGAAGAAGTCGAAGGCTACACCATAAACCACCATTGAAAGCACAAAGAGCAGTACGCCAGGCATTCCAGGATTACCAAATCCGAACAGGCCGAAGCGCAACACCCAAGCACACATAGCAATCAACATCACATTCTTGATGCCATAACGCTTCATGAAGAATGGTATAAGAAGAATGCAGCAAGTCTCACTAACCTGCGACAAGGAAATGAGGATATTGGCATGTTGTACACCAAACGAGTTGGCATACTCCGGAATAGCCTTGAAACTAAAAAGGAAAGGGTTAGCAAAACTATTAGTAATCTGTAGGCTTACACCCAACAACATGGAGAAGATGAAGAAGATAGCCATTCGCTTTTGTTTAAACAAGGCAAACGCGCGTAACCCCAACGCATCAACCAAACTTTTTTGCTCCGTTTTGTCGCTGATGTTGCAATGTGGCAACGAGAAAGTGTAGAGGAACAATATAATACTGATAGCTCCTGATGTCACAAACTGATATTGGTTAGACTGGAAGCCCATCAAGTCAACAAACCACATAGTGACGATAAAGCCAATGGTTCCGAAAACACGAATCGGGGGAAAGTCTTTTACTGTATCCATGCCTGCTTGGCTCAATGCCGAATAGGCCACCGAGTTGGTCAAGGCCAATGTGGGCATGTAGAAAGCCACGGAGACGGTGTACAGAGAGAAGATGGTGGAGAAAACCACATTGTCTCCGGCTGTAGCTCCATAATAAGCGGTGGCAAACATAAAGACGCCTGCCAACAGGTGGCAATAGCCCAACAGTCTTTGGGCAGGAATCCACCGGTCGGCCACAATTCCCATCAAAGCGGGCATAAATATCGACACGACACCTTGCATGGAATAGAACCATCCAATTTCGGAGGCGATTCCAATATTACCCAAATAGCGACCCATAGAGGTCAGGTAAGCTCCCCACACTGCAAATTGCAGGAAGTTCATCAGCGACAAGCGTACTTTCAGATTCATATTATTCTTTTTATATTTTTGTTGCAAAGATAGCAATTTTGCGGGAATATTGATGAGAACGAGCCCTAAAAATGCCTTTCACCTAAAAGTCCTACTAAGTTTAAGAAAACTTCTAACTGACGTCATGCAAAAGCGTATGTTACAACGAGGGCAAAATAGCTAAAGACAAGCAAGGCCTACACTTTTTATTTGGTGTTAAAGCCGCGTCCATCCCAATGAAGATCTATGGGGTTCATAACAGACGAAAGTTTTCTTTGGTCATCGGCCTTCAGCAACGGCAGTGATAGTTTCACATGTAGTACATTGTCAGCTATCGACAATTTAGCGCTCAACATGACGGGATCTATCATGGCGCACAATTCGTCGTAGCGCGCCTTGCTCATTATATCGGGACGTTGTGTCAATCGGCTTGCCAACTCATAGTAATCGCCACCTTCGAACGCTTTAGGCACGATGATGCTTTGCCATTCTTGGGTGAAAAATTTCACGTTGCTTTCCTCTGCAGGTCCCTTCCACGTCGTCACCACGCACAACAATGAATCCTCACCTTCACGCGGAAGTCGTTTCAATTCCATAGTAACCGATTCGTTAAGCGTCAGATGAATGTAGTCGGCAGTTATGGTGTCCATCTCACTTTTTCCGCCCAACGAATGGTTCACATCGCCCTTCAACCCCATTTTGATGAAGTCGGTCATTTCCAAGCGATGGGTACGGTCGATGTATGGGATGACCGAATCAGGAATACTGCTCCAAATCTCCACCATCGATTTTGCCATCGACGACAAAGAAACAAGTAAGGTTATTGCCGTAAAAATCAGACGTTTAATCATAATTGGTTGGTTTTAAATTTAAATGGTCCAAAACGCAGTTGGTCGGACCAATGGCCATTTCGGGGAGCAACAAACACGGTAAACAATCGGCCTATTCCCAAAGGTGACTGGCCGCCTGCGTAAAAGCGTGTGCCATCTTCCTCGTAATCGAGCGAAATGGCGTGCTTCTTGCTCAGGTTTTTAGCAATGGAGTCGAGTTCTGTCTTGGCCATCCATTTGCTTTTATGATCTTTATAAAAGCGTGCTTCGCACAATTGACCATTGCGAAACCGAAACGTCACCTTGTTCCAGCGGAAACCTTCAAACGACTTGTTATTATAAACTATCTCGTCGGAGATGGCATGCGCAGGATGGCCAAATGTCTCCACAATGCGAGCAGTGGCCTCCTCGTAGGTAGAGCCAAACTGCACGTTTCCTATTCCTTGAGCATTGGAAACCGATGCAAAAGCAAGGCTTAGAACGATCAGAAATGTTCTGAAAGAGAAATTCATCTGTTTTTTTATTTGAAATACAAAGTTACTGCATTTGCTCGATAAACAAGCATCTTTTAGGTTTTGTTTAACAAGATACGCTCAAAATTATAGATAGAATATGAAAAATATGTGATTTCATCGGCAGAATACGATTGTTTTTTTGTAAGTTTGCAATGTATTAACGTTTTGTTTGCAACAGAATACAATTAGGAAACACACATACGCTTATGTCCAAGCCCTTAACCATCTACAAAGCAAGCGCCGGAAGTGGCAAGACCTTTACCCTTGCGGTGGAATACATCAAGTTGCTCATTCGAGACCCGCAAAACTTTCGTTACACCTTGGCCGTAACCTTTACCAACAAGGCTACGGAAGAGATGAAGACCCGCATCCTCGGCAAGCTATACGGCATTGCCAACAGTTTGCCTGACGCCGACGACTACATGGAACAAGTGAGCAAGGCTTTTCCAGAAAAGAACGAGCGCCTTATACGTTCTACCGCCGAGGAGGCCTTACAGTTACTCATCCACAACTACCATTACTTCCGCGTGGAAACTATAGATAGTTTCTTCCAGAGTGTGCTCCGCAATCTTGCCCATGAGTTGGGCCTTGCGGCCAACATGAACGTTGGCCTGAACAACCGGGAAGTGGAAGACGAGGCTGTCGACAACATTATTGCTAACATCCAACACGACAACGACCCCTTGCTCAATTGGATCATGGGCTTTATCAAGGAGAAGATACAAGACAATAAGAGTTGGAACGTCATAGGCCCAATCAAGGAGTTCGGACTGTCAATCTTCCAGGAATTCTACATGACCCACCAAGATCGTATGCGCCAATTGATGGACGACCCCGAATACTTCAAAATCTACAAGGAGGGCTTGAAACGTAAACGTAGCGAAGCATTAAAGACCATGTCCGACTTTGCCAAACGCTACCATGAGATTTTTGAGGATGAGGAGTTGACCGACAAATGTTTCTATAGATCCAGCCAGAGCGCATCGGCTTATTTCAAGCGGTTGGAGAATGGAGGCTTCCTAGACGGGAAAGGCCCCAACAGCTACGTTGCACCCGCGCTCAACGATGCGTCGGCCTTAGTTGGAAAAGCGGCCGACGATCATCAAGCTTATGCTATCGAACAACGTATTGTGCCTCTGTTGAGAGAGGCTGAGGCGCAACGCGTTGAGTGCCTGGTAACCGTCAACTCGGTCGACCTCACATTACGCAATATCAATGAGTTGCAGTTGTTGGGACGTATTGAGCAAGAGGTAAACGCCATCAACGAGGCCACCAACAATTTTCTACTGAGCAACACCCAGCAGTTACTCCACAATCTTATCGATGGGCAGGATTCGCCCTTTATCTACGAGAAAATTGGTGGACAGGTGCGCTACATTATGATTGACGAGTTTCAGGACACGAGCATGGTGCAATGGCAAAACTTCAAGGTGCTGCTTGACGACTGCATAGCTCACGATAATGGCAGTCTGATTGTGGGCGATGTCAAGCAGAGCATCTATCGATGGCGCAATGGTGACTGGCGTCTGCTGCAACAGTTGAGTGAGAAAAATACTGAACTCATTGGCGTGAAGTCGCTGGAAGTTAATTACCGCTCGCAACGTAACATCATCGAGTTTAACAATGCTTTCTTCCAAACGGCTGCGTCGATAACAAGCGACCGAGCCATCGAGGAACTCGACGCACAAGGGGCTGAGGCCACAACAAAGGCTGAAGCCGCCGACATAAAGAATGCATACAACGATGTCGTGCAGAAGGTGCCCCCAAAACGCGAAAATGCAGGATTGGTCGACATCCGCCTTTTACCGACAGACGACTACGACGAGCAGATGATACTTCAAGTGAAGGAAATAGTGGAGCAACTCATGGAACAGGGAACCCCACCGGGCAAGATAGCTATCCTTGCGCGCAAGAACAAGATTATTAGCCGGTTAGCCGAATGGTTTCAGCAAAACCCCATCATGGTCAATGGGCAGGAAGTGATGGCTCCAATGGTTTCCGATGAGGCATTTCGTCTCGATGCGTCGCTCGCCGTAAACACCATTGTCACGGCCATGTACGTGTTGGTCAACCCCACCGACATGTTGGCCATGGCCTCATTGGTCAAAGCCTACCGCAAGATCTGCCTCGGTAATGAGGAAGCTACCGACACGGAATTATTTGTAGGCACCGATGACTTGCGCACCTTATTACCCACCGACATGGTCGACCATTGGGATGAGTTCTTGTCGATGCCCATCATAGACTTGGCAGAACGTCTGTACCAAACGTTCAATCTCGCTCGAATTGAAGGACAGAGCGCTTACATGTGCGCATTTTTCGACCAACTGTCTAAGTATCTTCAACGCCATGTGGCGAGCATCAGCGATTTTCTAACCGAGTGGGATAACATACTGTGTGCAAAGACGATACATAGCGATGAAAAGAATGGCATTCGCCTTTTGACAATCCACAAGAGTAAGGGATTGGAGTTCGACCATGTTATCTTGCCGTGGTGCGACTGGGACTTGGAGAAGAGCGATGACACACTGTGGGTGGAGCCGCAGGTGGAGCCATACAACGACCTGCCGATTGCGCCCATTAGTTTATCGAAGGTTAAATTACTCAGTTCGATATACAAGAACGACTATCAAAGCGAGCATATCAAGAACATCGTCGACAACCTCAACGTGCTCTACGTAGCCTTTACCCGTGCCTCGCGCAACCTCTTCATATTAGGAAGGAAAGAAAAGCCTCAATATCCATCGCAACTTATAGCCGACGTGCTACAAAAGTTGGGCTACGAGCTCTCGAGCCAGAGCGAGTTGCTACAAGCCGATAATCAGTTGAACGACGACAGCAACACAGGCGTTTGGCATTTCAGGTATGGCGAGTTCTGCCCAACGTCGACCAAGGCCGATACCGAAAGCGCCAATGTGTTTGAGCAAAAAGACGAGGGCTTGAAAATCGACATTCGCAATTACGACTCACGCGCCCATTTCGTACAAAGCTACGATAGCAGCAATTTTCTCTTGACCGAAGAGGAGCGAGAGCTACGCAACGACCGCCGCACATACATCGACACGGGAAACATCCTGCACACGTTGTTCGCTTCGGTCTATACCCTTGACGATTTGGACAAGGCCATCAACCAATTGGAGTTTGACGGCGTGCTCTACGATAAGGCGCTCACCCGCGCCGAACTGCGCAGTACCATAGCCAACCGCTTGCAGTCGCCCGAAGTGCGCCAATGGTTTGATCCGCACTGGAAGGTGTTTAACGAGTGCACCATTCTCACCTACGATGACGAGACACAAACCTTGGTGGAGAAACGCCCCGACCGTGTGGTTTACGATGGGCAACAAATGGTGGTCATCGACTTTAAGACGGGCGCCGAACGTCCCGAACACCAACGGCAGGTCAACGAATACATGACCTTGTTGCGTCACATGGGTTATCCTCATGTGAGCGGCTATCTTTGGTACATCCTCACCAATCATGTCTTACCCGTAAAATAATCCGATCATGACATTCTTACAATATGTAGCTAAAGACCTTTTGGCCAAACACGGCAACGAGTTGGCCGACGTGGCTGTTGTGTTCCCCAACAAGCGTGCGTCAATCTTCCTCAACAAAGCCCTATATGAGGAAGCTGGCCACCCTGTGTGGAGTCCTGCTTACCTCACCATCAGTGATCTCTTTCGCAACCATTCTGACCTACAGGTGCCCGACAACATCTTGCTGACGTTCAAACTCTATAACGTATATTGTGATTTGCTGCAAACCGACGAGACTCTCGATCATTTCTACTCGTGGGGCCAGTTGTTACTTTCCGACTTCGACGACCTCGACAAAAATTTGGGCGACGCCACCCACATCTTTTCCAATCTGGAAGCGCTGAAGAACATGGACGATTTCTCGTTTCTTTCCGACCAACAGCGGGCCAGCATAGAGGCTTTCTTCGGACATGTTGTTGCCGATACTGTCTTGCAAAATCAGTTTCGTAAGATATGGGAACATTTGGCCGATATATATCACCTATATAAAAAGGTGTTGCGCCAAGAGCATCTGGCTTACGAGGGCATGCTCTATCGCGATGTGGCTGAGAGTAAAGAGACCCCGTTCCGCTACAAGCATTATGTCTTTGTGGGCTTCAATCTGCTGCAGAAGGTTGAGCAAAAGTTGTTTGCCCGCCTCAAAGACCTAGGACGAGCCGAGTTTTATTGGGACTTCGACAAGTATTACATGCCGCCATCGCATCAGGAGGCGGGGCGATACATATCGCGCTATCTTGACAAGTTCCCTAACGAGTTGTCTGCCGAGCGCGCCTCGGAAGGCATCGACCCTGACGACATCTATAACAATCTCTCGAAACGCAAAGACGTGGCTTACATCTCCGCCCCCACAGAGAACATCCAAGCGCGATACGTAAGCCATTGGTTGAAAGAGAAAGACCGTTACCGCGATGGAAGCCGCACGGCTATCGTCTTGTCCGATGAGAGCTTGCTGCAAACCGTTGTCCACTGTCTCCCGAAGGAGGTGCGCAACGTAAACATCACTACAGGTTTCCCCCTGTCGGCCTCCCCCATCAGCACCTTTGTCGCATTCCTTATCGACCTGCAGTTGCACGGCAAACTCGAGGGTGGCGAGCGCTTCCGCCTAAAGCAAATAAACCAAGTGCTGCGCCATTCCTACGCCAAGTACGTGTCGGCCGACTGCCTGTCGCTTTGCAATGAGATCAACGAACACAAGCAGTATTACCCCCAACGCTCGTTTCTCATAAAGGGACGCGATGAAGCGTTGCAAGAACTTTTTGAGAATGTTACCGAATGCGATGGCCAAGTTCCACTGCTCGCCTGGGTAGCTCGCATCCTCAAGCGTGTGGGAGTGGGCTCTGCACATACCGACGATCCGCTGATGCACGAGGCGGTGTTTCGCATGTATACGCTCATCAATCGCCTCGAGACGATCATGGCACTCTCGCCCTTATCGGCCGACAACCTCTCTGGACAAGGCGTTGACGCCACAGGCCGCCAAATTGTCAGCATAGCCATCCTGCAAAAACTCATGAGCCAACTGTTGCAAACGACCTCCATTCCTTTCCACGGCGAACCGGCTAAGGGTGTGCAGATTATGGGCGTGCTGGAAACGCGCAACCTCGACTTCGACCATGTATTGGTATTGTCGTGCAACGAGGGCAAACTGCCCAAGGGGGTCAACGACGCTTCGTTTATCCCCCACTCGCTTCGAGCTGCCTATGAACTGACCACGGTCGAGAACAAAGTGGCCATCTATGCCTATTATTTCTATTCACTTCTGCAACGGGCCAGCGACATTACGCTAACCTACAACAACGCTACCGACGATGGACAGAAGGGCGAGATGAGCCGCTTTATGCTTCAGTTGATGGTGGAGAATGAGGGACGCCATCTGCTGCGCCGCCTCACGCTACAATCCGGACAAAGCGCATCGCTAATTCTTCGTAACCGCATTGAAAAAGATGCTGTCGTACAGCAACGCCTCAATAGCTTATTGCGCCTTTCACCCACAGCCATCTATCGTTACTTACACTGTCCGCTACAGTTCTATTATCATACCGTTTGCAAACTCTACGAGGACGACAACGACGATGAGAACGAAATAGACAACATGACTTTCGGAAACATATTCCACCGAACGGCAGAACTCATTTATCGCAGCCTATCTCAGAACACCGACCGCATCATTACAGCCGACGAGATCAAGCGCTTATACGACAATAGTGATGCGCTCTACGAATTCATCGACAATGCCTTTCGCGAGAAACTTTTCAAAGTTGATGACCCGCGCTTTCTACCCAAATACAATGGCATACAACTGCTCAATCGTAAAGTCATCTACCTCTACATTCGTAGTCTTTTGGAAATCGACATGCGTACAGCGCCATTCTCCATTCTATCTTTGGAGGGTGACTTCTACGATGACCTGACGTTTACGGTTAATGGCCACGAATGCACCCTGCAAATAGGCGGACAGGTCGACAGACTCGACCGCATCGAGTGCAATGCGAGATACCTAAGGGTCGTCGACTATAAAACGGGTAGCCCCCTAACGTCGCTTCCTTCGTCGGTGGCCGACATCTTCGACTCGTCACTGGTGGAAACACGCCACACCGATTATTACTTGCAGGCCTTCCTCTACGCCTCGCTAATCCGTCATGGCGCCACAACGATGTCTCAAGTCAACCCCGCATGTCTGCCAGTGGCGCCCGCCTTGCTCTTCATACGCAATGCGCAGAAGTCAGACTATACGCCCATATTGCAGTTTGCAGGTGAGAAACGGGGAACTCGAGTGCCTATCAACGACATTGCTGATTATCACAATGAGTTTATCGATGCGCTTAAAAATCTTCTCTCAGAGATATTCAACCCCGACATGCCGTTCATCCCCACGCCACAATCAGAACGCTGCCTAACATGCCCTTATCATAAAATTTGTGGCGTTTAAGCAATTCTTGGCACATTCCTTGCTGCATAGAAAGGAAAATGATTAATTTTGCATTGCATTATAAAGAAAGGAATATAAGATTATGACCAGCCAATTTTCACCTAAAGTGTCAGAAATCCTTGCGTTTAGCAGGGAAGAGGCGAATCGCCTGGCCAGCAAGTCGGTTGGCCCTGAGCATTTGCTGCTTGGCATTCTCAGAGGAAAGAGCGGACCCGTAATAGATCTGTTTCGCAGATTGGAAATAAACATCCAAAAGCTTAAGGCGGAACTGGAACAACGCGTAAAAGAGGAAATAACTCAGGAAAACACCCACATAAGCGAAATCGCCTTGAACGAACAAGCCAACAATATTCTGAAGTTGGCTGTTCTTGAAGCTAGAATACAGCACACCCAACTTGTCGATGTGCAACACCTGCTGTTGGCTATCTTGCACGACCAAGTGGCCAACGGAGCCAAAGTGGCGCTCGAGAATAACCAACTCGACTACGAAACAGCTCTACAGATGTTACAGAAGAAGCCCACAGCCGATGGACTCGGACTGCCCGATGAGGATGAGGAATATGAAGACGACGCTATGGCCTCACAGCACAATGCAGGCAATTCGCGCCAATCGACAACCACAACCAAAAAGCAAGGTGCTACAAAGACTCCTGTGCTTGACAACTTCTCGACCGACCTTACGCAGGCGGCCCATGAGGGAAAGCTCGATCCTGTAGTGGGGCGCGAAAAGGAAATCCAACGTGTCACGGAGATTCTGTGCCGACGCAAGAAGAACAACCCCATACTCATCGGCGAGCCCGGAGTGGGAAAGAGCGCTATCGTGGAAGGTCTAGCACAGCTCATCGACAAGCACATGACCTCACCGCTGCTGTTCAATAAACGAGTGGTGAGCCTCGACTTGACTGCCATCGTGGCAGGCACAAAATATCGCGGACAGTTTGAGGAGCGCATACGCGCCCTGCTAAAGGAACTGGAGGCCAACCCCGATGTTATTATCTTCATCGATGAGATTCACACCATCATTGGAGCAGGTTCCACGCCAGGCAGCATGGATGCGGCTAACATTATGAAGCCTGCTTTGGCTAGGGGCGCCATACAATGCATCGGAGCCACGACGCTCGACGAGTATCGAAACTCCATAGAGAAGGATGGAGCCCTTGAGCGCCGTTTCCAAAAGGTACTTGTGGAGCCAACAAACACCAACGAGACGCTCTGCATCTTACGCAACATCAAAGACCGCTATGAGGCACATCACCATGTGAACTATAGTGATGAGGCGTTGCAGGCATGTGTCAAGCTGACAGAACGTTATGTCACAGACCGTTTCTTCCCCGACAAGGCCATTGATGTGCTTGACGAGGTGGGCGCACGTACCCATTTGCTTCACACTGACGTTCCTGCAGAATTGACCGACAAGGAGAAGGAGATTAGTGAAGTTAAACACAAGAAGGAGTTGGCAGTGAGCAACCAAAACTTCGAGTTAGCAGCCAGTTTCCGCGACAAGCAGACGCAACTTGAACAGGAATATGCAGAGATGCAGCGCAAATGGCAGGAGGGCGACTCATCAACACGCCACCATGTCACCGACGTTGAGGTAGCCGACGTGGTGTCGATGATGACGGGCATTCCTGTGCAGCGTATGGCCGAGAGCGAAGGGGTGCGCCTGCGAAACATGGGTGGCCAACTGAAAAACGCGGTCATAGCTCAAGATGCGGCCATCGATAAGATGGTAAAGGCCATTCAGCGCAACCGTGTGGGGCTCAAGGAACCCAACCATCCCATAGGCGTATTTATGTTCCTCGGCCCCACGGGTGTGGGTAAGACTTATCTGGCAAAGAAACTGGCTGAGCAGATGTTTGGGTCGCGCGAGGCCCTGATACGCATCGACATGAGTGAATACACTGAGAGCTTCAATGTGTCACGACTCATAGGAGCACCCCCGGGATATGTGGGTTACGAGGAGGGCGGACAACTCACCGAGCAAGTGAGACGCCACCCCTACTCTATCGTACTGCTTGATGAGATTGAGAAGGCACATGGCAATGTGTTCAACATGCTGCTGCAGGTGCTCGACGAAGGTCGACTGACTGACGGAAACGGCCGATTGGTCGACTTCCGCAACACGATCATCATCATGACCTCCAATGCTGGAACACGCCAACTCAAGGAGTTTAGTCATGGCGTGGGATTCAATGCTGGCGGACTGTCGAGCACTTCGAATCTCAATGAAAAGGATAAGGTGTATGCGCGCTCCATCATCCAAAAGAGCCTGAGCAAGCAGTTTGCGCCTGAGTTCCTCAATCGTCTCGACGAGATTATCACCTTTGACCAGTTAGACCTGAGCGCTATTAAGCGCATCATCGACATAGAACTGCAGGATTTGTTCAAGCGTGTAAACGACCTCGGCTACCAGCTGGAGATCAGTGACGCGGCCAAGGAGTTTGTTGCCACAAAGGGCTACGACGTACAGTTTGGTGCACGTCCCCTGAAACGTGCCATGCAAACCTACATTGAAGACGGACTCTGCGAGCGAATCCTTTCGGGCGACCTAAACGGGGGAGCTACCATCCGAATCGACAAGGAAGATGACAACGAACAGCTTATCTTCAACGTAGTCAACTGAGTAAGCTCTTTTGAGCACGAAGGGATTGCGAAGCCCAACTAAGCCAGAATGACTATAATAATGTTGACTGTAGAAAGATAAAGATTTAATGGCCATGCGGGCTACAACGATAATATTCCTTATTATTGCTGTCGGGTAAACATAAGAATCCTTCCCAAAGCCCCGTAAATGAAGTGACCCCAAAAAGTTGGACAGGTTATCAACTATCCGATTTGAGAAAGAGTTCGGTATTGCACCGGACTCTTTCCTTTTAACCGGCTTTTAATTCTTTTATAATGCTGTCCGCTAAAACTCCAAAGAGCATAAATATTCCGCCCGAAGTTCTCTAAAATAGGACTTCGGGCTTGTTTTATCAAAAAGGAAGCCCCCTCTAATCAAACAAACTTGGCTCTGTAGATATTTCCTTAGTCTCTTGAACCATTTTTGCCCAATCTTTTTCAGGTCTTGACCAGAGTCTTAACAAGATGCGCTCGGTAGCGGTCTATTATAAGGAATACACCACCCTCGAAAACCTTCAGCTTCTCGGTGAAGAGTATATCCGCCAGATGAAGCGCGACCTCACGCCAAAGACCTTCCAGACGTCAATCCTCTGTCAGAAGATTGGCATCTCGCACGATGGATTTTATTCGTCTATGCAGGAGTACCACAAGTATGATGCTTCGGATTTCGACTACCTCGACTCGCTCGGCTACGACCGCATCATCAAGGAGGCGCAGCAGGATCTTTACACTATCCACGCCAACAACCAGTTCTCTACACTTAACAGCTCGCTCGACTGTCGCACGGACTCGGACATCGACCCTATGCAGCCTCTCTGCATTGGCATGGACTACAATGCTAACATCAACTGGATTGTGTGCGGTCAGCCACGCAACAATAGATTAAACATCCTCAAATCGTTCTACGTCAAATTCGAGCGCAAAATCCCTGCGCTCGTCGCCGACTTCTGCACCTACTACGCACCACACCCTAACAAGACAGTCATATACTATTATGATGCCACCGCCCTCGGCTCTAACTATGCCGTAAACGACCAGGATTTTCATTGGGTGGTAGTCCATGGGTTCGAGCGCCACGGATGGCAGGACATTGACGTGTACCTCGGCAACCCGATGCGCCACGATGAGAAATACCTTCTCATCAACCAGGGCTTTGCCGGGAAGCAACGACTGATACCGTACTTCAACCGCCAAAACAACGATGATCTTATACTCGCCATCCAGTCAGCAGGAGTGGAGCGTGGTCGCAACGGCTTCCGCAAGAACAAGTCTATGGAGAAGCAGCCGGAGTCCGAAGAAGACCTTCTCGAACACCATACCGACAGCACCGATGCCTTCGATACGCTCTATATCGGCTGCGAGAAGTTTCCACAGCATGATTTATACCCAATTGCGATAGGTGGTGTAAGATAATTGTTAAAATTGTGTTAAAAATAATTGTTCGGGGTGGGTGTAAATAAAAAATATTAATTTTGTTATTAAATAATTAAAATACATTCGATTATGAAAAAGTTTTTAGCATTGTTTTTTGTAACTACATTTTCTGCGTCTTCATTTGCGCAGTCATATAGTGATTTATTTACAACATACAAGCCTGCTCCAACTGTACCTAATGGATCAGTGTATGTCCCAAAAATGGAAGTAATGGATCCAAGTAAATATACTCAAAAACGAAGAAGTCAAGCAGAAGAGCAATTACAGATTATTACTGGAGTGTATGTAAAAAATGGACAATTTAGGTCTATAAAAATGAAAGCAATGGTTTCTGATCTTGGACAAGTTGTTATAAAGGCATATTATAACAATCAACAATGGTGGAATTGTGATTCTTATGCTTCATCCAATCCTTTTAATGTACCAGAAAGGTTAAAAGATATGTGTGAATATGAAGTCTATTTGACTGGAATAGGAAAGGTGTATTTTTAAGTCAGTAGTTTAATGATGATTTGAAATAAATCATAAAAGTATGAGTTATCATGACGATTTTGGAAGTGGATGTGTTAATGGTATTCTTTTCATTGTTTTTGTTTTCTTTATAGGATTTATATCATTGAAAGGATGTGTTTCATGTGCTGATGAAGCATATCGAAGTTATGATAGATGGGAAAGAAATAAAACGTCAAAAGAACAAAAGAATAGAATTTATATACCAAGCCAAAATATAACTTATAAAAAGTATGAATACTATCATCAATCGAAATCACCAAATACTAAAAGTAAGGTAGTTTCATATAAAGCCCGATGCCCTAATTGCAATGGAACAGGAAATCCCTGCCGCATATGTGATGGGAGAAGATGGATAATGGAACGATGTAAATATTGTAATGGAACAGGTAAAAGTAGTTATTTAACAAATGATGGCGAAAAATTAGTATCTGTACCATGCGTATGTATTGAATGTAATGGCAAAGGTTGGGATGAAAAATTATGTCAAAATTGTTCTCCATTAGATAGATGTAGTAGATGTAATGGTAATGGAAACATTATTGTGGTAAAAGAAATTAGCAACTAATAGCACATCCTATCTTGTAAAATGGAAGCGGAATCCCTCCTAATCCGCCTTCACCTATAAAGCCTTTGTCTTGCGCCTTGCCAACGTAGGACAAGGGCTTTTCTTTTTTTTTCAGTGGTATGCTCCGCCTTCAGCACCTCCTTCGCTGCGCTCTTCGCACCTTTGGCTTTTGCAATCTCTCAGGCGTGAGAGTCAATCACATAAGGTAGCCAATCCCGATTTTCAAAGGAGTAAGGCGTGGCGCACCGCCTTTCCTG
>NZ_JAXVAE010000072.1:0-1243 GCF_037460745.1 Hallella sp.
AAATATCAAATATATAACTATAGTTAAGCGATTAATATCGCATCACTAGTAATTCTACATGAATAATCGTGTTTCGCCTAACAACAAAAGGAATGATCAACGGCATCTATCAAGAGCATAGATGCCTAAAAAGAAAAAGAGTTCTGCAAGCACACGACTCACAGAACTCTAAATGTAGCGGGACCGGGCTACGATCCCGGGACCTCCGGATTATGAATCCGACGCTCTAACCAACTGAGCTATCCCGCCATCATTTTCAGCTCCTCTATCCGAAAAGCGAGTGCAAAGGTAGGGATTATTTTCCTTATCTCCAAACTTTTGGACAAATATTTTTCGAATATATGCAAAATTCTTGGTTTTAAGCCCATCTTAGCCATTTAAGGATAAGAGAAAAGGCGAAACGGCTCTTCCCTTATCGCCTCACCATTTTGTGCCCATCAACAATAACGAGGCCTTTGTAATGCGACGAAACGCGCTGTCCAGAGAGATTGTAAACCGCCGAATGAGATGGGCGTAAGGGTGTGCTAACCTTCATCTCCTTCACGCCCGATTCCACGCCAAGGAAAATATGATTGGCCAACTCCTCAGCGTTTCGATGATACCAGTCCTTGACATAATCGAGCTCTTCGCTGATATTGCGCTTCAAAGGCACTGGATTGCCATTCCACTTTGCATACTCGCGTTCCCATGCTCCCGACTCCTCAAACATGCGGGCGTAGGCATCGAGCCGTCCGCAGAACGCCTCCTCCGACAGCACCGTTTGGCGAAGCGCTTGCCAACGGTCGTATACAAGGCCTTTGAAACCCGCCACATTACCCTCCCATAAGCGTCGGGGCAACTCTGCAGAGAGGATAAATCCTTCCCAAATTGGATTGGTATAATAACTACCATTCCAACTGCCACCAAGCGAGCAGTCGAGATCCCAAGGGGTAATGAGCATGCGGTTGCCTTTGCTCTTGTCCACCACACTAAGGTAAGCGTTCTTAAAGAGATTGTCGAGTATGCCCTGCGAAAGCAGGAAAACCATGTAATCGCGAAGGTTATCCATATAAAACCACTTGGGGATGTCCGTCTGCAATTGCTCATTCGACGATTTTGCGCAATAGTCGATGAACCGCACCAAGGGCAAATAAGCCTCTTCGCAAGGATAATCCTCAGGATATGCGAGTTCCCATCCGTTCCACTTTTTTTGTAACCATCCGAAATATGCCGACTTGTGCCTTCCGTTTAAGTTGTCGACCTT